>NZ_LWGE01000870.1:0-464 GCF_001635315.1 Oleiphilus sp. HI0123 | reverse complement strand
CGAGAATAAAACCGCCATCATCAAATACATTACGAAGATAGCGATTAGATAACCGTTAAACAGAATATCTAAAAACGCCACAATACTTTTTTGTTTACCTGCGGTTCCCCACTTCATATCTGGATATTGCGCGACTAGCGTGTCGAGGTAGTGTTCTTTAAGGTCCTTTTGAATATTGTAAACCGAGTTATGTTCTGTATTGACGTATGCGCTCACGGTCACCACTCGCTTGCGCTCATAGCGGCGAATATTATTCGGTGCCTGTCGGAAGTGAATATCAGCAATTATTGACAAGTCTATATAGCTGCCATCTGCTATCAAAATTGGCAGGTGCTCCAGGTACCACATCGAAGCTCGTTCTTCTTCAGGCAAGCCTAGCCAGACATCGACTTCATCATCTTGCGTTTGGATCGTTTGCACCACTTCACCCTGATACGCCCTATTGACTTGCCTGATAACCTGCT
>NZ_LWGE01000869.1:0-550 GCF_001635315.1 Oleiphilus sp. HI0123 | reverse complement strand
CCTCGATTACGTCTAATAGCAATACTTGGAGTCAGAGTAAAAAGCGCACTTTTTACTCTAACTCCAAGTATTAGCGTTTAAATCTTGAACGGAATCATAGATAATACGCCCCCTTTTAATTTCCCATTGGCTTTTGTAAATCTGGACGCGCATGAAAGAACTGATAATTGAACTTGTACAAACGGTTGTGACTGAACTTAGCAACGAGAACGTCATTCCTTCGGACGCGAGTTATAAGATCAATATTGATGCGACAAAAGATAAAGCGCATGGCGACTATGCCTCGAATATAGGGCTAGTCTTAGCCAAGCAGGCCAAGATGCCACCTCGAGCGCTTGCTGAGCAAATCGTTGAAAAGATCACCGCTCAAAATAATGCAAGCGTAGACAAAATTGAAATTGCTGGCCCTGGCTTCATCAACTTTTTTATGAGCTCCGCCAGCAGCTTTGCCGTCCTCAGTTCAATTATTGAAAATGCGGATAAATATGGACACAACAACTCAGGTAAAGACCAAAAAGTTCAAGTCGAGTTTGTTTCCGCTAATCCTACC
>NZ_LWGE01000868.1:0-447 GCF_001635315.1 Oleiphilus sp. HI0123 | reverse complement strand
ATAACTATTCACTTCGCTACTTAAGGTATGCTGAGCCAAAAACCGGGCTGCAAAGCCATTGATATCATCAATTTCAGTGCGTTTACCCGCGCGAATATCTTGTAGCATAGAGGAGATATTTGTGCTGGTTTTTTGCATCACATCGAAAACCAGCGTTTCGATTTCATCACCGGAAAGAGGGTAGCTTGCTGTGTTTAGCAGCTCGCTAAGTTCTAGCTTCAGTATTGGCCAACCTTCAATAAAACGTCGTGATGTCCGTACTTGGCCATTCGGGCAATTTAGTAGCGCTGTATAGGGATTAATAGCGCAATTGATCACGAGCTTGTGCCACAAAGCCTGCCATATGTCCTTTTCGTATTGGAGTGTTAGCGTCTTGTCTAATGCGGGTGGCTGAAGGTAATTAAGTAGCGCTCGGGCAGCATCGTTAGATTCTGCAGCTTTGTTTAA
>NZ_LWGE01000867.1:0-413 GCF_001635315.1 Oleiphilus sp. HI0123 | reverse complement strand
AAGGTTTTCTTTGAGTGGCGCAGCACCGGTAACAGAACGATAGCCGCGTTTGTGGAGACTTTCACCTGACAAGTCGAGGCTTACGTTAATTTTCCCTTTTGCCAACCTGGCTGATATACGGATATCAGGCTCGGCTCGACTAACTGAGGGCCGGTCCCCAACAAGGTCACGAAACTTATCAACAATTGCATCTTTTACTCGCAAAGCACCAAAGGTAGTGTTGTTGACATGTTCATTTTGCCCAGAGAAATCGACCGCAAAACTAGCCGTACAATCGAAATATCGACTCCAGTCTATAGAATAAGCTGCGTCATAAATTTGATCAGCCGTTTCCGCTTTATGTGAACAAAGCTCAAGTAAAACCCGATTTGCAACTCGCGACCAAAGTAATACACGATACAACAAAGATTTAT
>NZ_LWGE01000866.1:0-10331 GCF_001635315.1 Oleiphilus sp. HI0123 | reverse complement strand
ATCGCCATATTGTTTTAAANAGAAGTGCTCAAACAGTACGCTTTAGCTCTCCTGGAGTCGCTCTTGACTTAGGCGGAATAGCTAAAGGTTATGCTGTTGATGAAGGCATTAAGATGTTGAAGACCTTTGGCGTTCAACATGCGCGTTTAAGTGCGGGCGGCGATATGTATCTTCTGGGCGGAAAGGGCTCAAAGCCTTGGCTTGTCGCGGTGCGTCACCCTAGAAACAAAGAAGAAAACTCCGTTGTTCTGCCTTTATCGGATGTCGCTTTATCGACTTCAGGTGACTACGAGCGATTCTTTATCGATGATAGCGGCGAAAGGGTTCACCATATTATTTCCCCAAAAACAGGCCGGTCTGCTCGGAACGGTCTGCTAAGCGTTTCCGTTCTCGGGCCTGATGTGACGACTACCGATGCGCTATCGACTGCCGTGTTCGTATTGGGTTTGAAAAAAGGTTTAGCCTTGATGAATAGACTAGATGGTATTGACGCGATTCTGATTGATGAACGCCAAAGGGTTCATTATTCCAATGGTTTGGGAAGGCCTTAAGTTCAAGGAGGCGGCTAAGGCTTTCTTAGGGCTCTTTTCTCCTGTAGCCTTGGTCTTTAAATCATCGAATCGTATCTCGATCCTTGCTATAGTGATTTTCAAAATATTCATCTTTAAAGAATTAGGTAACGCGTCATGACGTCTGTCTCAGATATTCGCTGGCAACAACGGTTTAAGAACTTTCAGCGAGCTTTTCTTTTGCTACGTGAAGCAGTGGAGTCAGATATTGCTTCGTTTAGCCAGTTAGAAAAGGAAGGTGTTATTCAGCGTTTTGAATATACCTTCGAACTAGCGTGGAAGGTTCTCAAAGATAAAATGGAATTTGATGGTATTATTCTTGACCAGATTTCACCTAAGTCGGTTGTTCGCCAAGCGTATCAAAGTAAGTATATTAATGATGCCGAGACCTGGTTGAGAATGATCGGAGACCGAAACCTTATGAGTCATACCTATGACTTTTCGAAGTTCGAACAGGTTATTGATTCCATAAAAATTAGTTATTTGCCTATGCTAGATGAGTGGTACACATCACTCTTAGAAGAAATAGTATCATCATGAGTCAGTTCGGCTTGAGTGAGCAAACTCTGAGCGAGATACGAGATATATTATCTAAGTATGAGATGATTGATTATGCAAAGCTTTATGGCTCTAGGGCGAAAGGGAATTATCATGAGCGAAGTGATATTGATATTGCTGTCGTCGGCGATAATATTGACCGTTTTACGAGCTCAGCACTAGCGTTAGATTTTGCAGATTCTGATATCCCGCTTGTAGTCGATGTGCATTGCTTTCATGACATTAAGAACTTGCAGCTACGTGATCACATTGAGAGAGTTGGCCAAGTAATTTATGAGTCAAAAGGGGCTTAGCACTTTAGGTGCCCCCCTTTATCGTCTTACTTATTCATCAAATCGTCCCATTTACAATAGGTGCCATTCCAACCAGCGTATCCCTAAGAGTAGAACTTCCCAGCCCGTGATAACTCAGTACATTTTCGAAGTTGCCTTGCTCGCCGTGTAGTGCCATGTAATTCAGCATAACGGTTTGAACTAGTAGGTTAACGTTATTGGCAGCAGGGCTTGATGCGGTTTCGACTGATGCGTCGCTACGCATATAGCCAACCTGGTTGCGTATCGCAGTAGGGCGACCGTTTCCGCTAGGGTCATAGACTAGGTAGAACGCTGCAGCAGTTGATTGGTTATCGCCGGTCCATACACCTTTGCCGCGGCCTTGTTCAGAATTATCTACCATGCCATTACTGGCGACTGAACCGTCAGAAAAGACGTAAAGCATAAGCGGTACACCAATTCGTGCTGCGTATTCCAGGCAAGCGCCCATGACACGTCCTGCTCTTAAGTCACGAGCTTCACCTGTCGAACGGTTACCCGTATGGTAGTCATAACCACCCATGGTGATTGTACCAGCACCGGCATAGCCATTGATCACGAGTTTCATGACCGATGCGGCTTTCTGGAATTCGCGGTCATTGAGAAATTCTTCACTACTAAAGATACCGCTTGCTCCGACAATATCCGGGTCTTGTACCGGGTCGAGGTCAGCAGGGTTGCCAAAACGGTCTGCCAGGTCGGCACTTTTTACATAGCCACAGCGTACAAGGTCTTTTACGACTTCGTCAGTGGTAACATTTACGCCAGCGTTAGGAAGGCCGGTATTCATCTGAGCCATTTTCTTATCACTGATACGTTGAATAGACTCCATTACCGCGACGGCATCTTCCTGGCTTAGTAGGCCGATCAAATCACCGACATCGACCAGGCCAGTAACATCACTTGGGCGGTCAATTTTAGTCGGGCGCACCTGCGGGTTAATCATGTCCATTGGTGCTAAGGAGTTGCCGCCAGAATCAGAGCTTCGTGAGCCAATCAATGTTAAAAGTGAACCATCTGCACCGGCATTATGAATGCCATAAACCGGGTTATGGGGGTTGTTGCCTGTATCATTTTCTGAGCGGGCGGGAATAACTACACCGTTAATCGCAGCTTGGGTTGCCGCAGAGGTTCGTTCCTGAATCCCGCGTAAAAATTGGCTATCTGAATGAAAGGCTAAGCCCAGGGATTCATCAACGAAGTCATTCGTAGTGCCATCGGTATTGTTTACCTGAGGTAAAAAATCCGGCGGGATGCCAAGTTTGCTATAGCCTGCTGTGCTGAGCATGTCTTTTTGTCCGCCTGAACCGCCAACCAATACATTGGAGCCGGCAATGTTGGCGCCACCAGCCAGGTCAATACAGATAAAAGGGATCTTTCCGGCCCCTTGGACGGCGATTCCACAGCTATCTTTTAAGGCTTCAATATCTGAAGATAGCGCGGCCGAAGCATTACGTGGTGCTCCGAAGAGGCTGAATATTGACGAGCCAAAAACGGTAGCACCGCCAGCCATGAATCCATTGGCGATAAACTCCCTACGTGTTTTAGGGCGTTTATGGTCACTGTGTATCAAAGGTGCGTTGATATCCAGCGTTTGTTTGAGTGTTGGTTTGATAATCATAATCTCATCCTTCAACTGAATAGTATTTATTGCACAAGCGTTGTAGCGCTGCCTAGTACGGCTGCGCAGGCTGCTTTGACCACAATCTCGGTTCTACCTTCGGGACAGCTGCTGTCAGCTGAGCAAGCGCTAAGCGTATCAATCAGGCTGTTTATCTCATCATTAATATCGCTGTCGCTAGGTTGAGTGTCCAAGCTAGTGCCAACAAAGTTGCTCAGGAGGGCGCTTGAAATCTGGCTACGGCCATCCGTATCAAAAGCAGTATTGGCATTTTCACTAAAATCAAAGCTGCTAAAGAAACTAGCTCTTAAGCTTGTGTCATCAACCAAAGCGTCACAATATTGAATGGCTAACTGAGTGACGGCCATTTGGTGAGCCGATAAGAAGCCTTCGATATTCTCGATCGTTGGTAGCTGTTGTTTCACCGTATCAAAAGTGCTTTTTACATCGCTATCGGTTGAGGCAACGCCTGTCATCACAGACATCGTGGCATTGATTTCATCGAAAGTGCGAAGCCCTATTTCTGACGAAGCAGGTAGGTCTTCAGGTTCAGCAGGCGTTGGTGGAATGTCTTCCTCTTCATCGCGTGAGCGGCTACCAATCTCCGTAAAGCTTAAGAAGAACTCGTCTTCATCGGCTGCTTTATCCAAAGGAACGATGGTTCCCAGGTTAGATAAAACTTGCCCGTTACCCGCTACATAGTCTTCGTCGTTCAAACTAATGTTTAGGTTTTGGTAGACTTGTCCAACATTTACTTCTTGCCCGTTGATGGCGATCTTCATGCCTCTTAAAGTGATGTCGTCTAGTTCAACATTGTCGTTAAGGCTGACAAAGCGTGCATCAGAGAATAAGTAGCTAAAGCTATCAAACTGGCTGGCTTCAAAGAAAATAAAGTCATCGGCTGTGTCGGGGTCATCGGTATCCACAAGATGAGATACGCCAAATAGCATATAGAATTTTTCACCTACGCCGGAGTTATAGTTTTGGGTGATTTGCTCTTGTGTTAACGCACGGCTATGAATAGCTAGCATCCTTAGCGTGCCTTCCCATAGTTCGTTGCCATCGGTTTCATTACCCAATACGAGGGCAAAACTTTCGTTCCAACCATTTAGAAGGCCAGGGGCTACGCTGTCTTCATCTTCGGTATAGACACCATTAACATAGAGCTTTCTGCCTTGTGTTGCGGAGTAGGTGGCGACAACATGCTGAAGGCTGGCTTGAAGTCTTTCATCTGCATCGGCGGTTGAAAGTGCTTCGTTGAAGTCGTTAGTAGTATTGTAAAAGTCGTAGTTGTACAAGGTCTGTTGCAAAGCAAAGTTACGAGAGCTGGCCGAGCCCGAGTACGACACAATGCGCGAGTCTTCCTGCGTAACATTCGCTGGAACAACCCAAGCCTCTATAGAATATTGAGACGTGCCGCGTATTTCATCGTAGAGCTTTTTACTGTCTTCGGTCTTGCCTTGCGCTTTACCGTTGCCGACACGGGTATTGGTTTCTTCGTCGATATACGAAGCGCCAAACTTAATGCCCCAACCGCCGACCCACTCGACGTTGCCGCTCAATTCAAGGTTGATGGCAGGGTCTACACCGCTGGTGTCGTTGGCAAGAGTACCTTCACCGGCTTTGAACTCGTATAGGGCAATCACATCATCTTCATAGCGGCCACCTGAGTTGGCAACGATGCCGTCACCCACCAATACAAGCGCTTTACTGGTAATCAGTGTTTCGTCAATCGCGGCGGCAGTGATCGAATTAGAAAAGGCTTCGATCGCTGTTCTCATTTCAGTTGATGAGGCTTCACAACCAACTTCCCAGCAGTTATGAAACTCATTGAGTAAGCGTTGTACTAGTCGGGAGTTACCGGGGGTTTCCAGGCTAATTCGACTCTGAGCAGCCAGGTAAGAGGTGTCAACATCGGAGCTGCCAATAAAAGGAGTTTGCTGGCCTTCGACATGACAGTCACTGCAATACTCTGTGAGTAGAGGGTAGACAGTGCTTGAGTAGCTTAAAGTATCCTCAGGGAAGGACTTACTGCTCCCAGGGTCTTTGATTTGTGGAGAGCGTAGGATGATTTCATTAGTGCTGGCAGTATTGTCACCCACCCAATTTTCGACCCACCCAGTGAGAATCGTTACACAGGTGCCGATATCGGTGCCACCTTGTCCGTTAGATGCCCAGCAATTATGGCCGTTTGCAACTTTCGTGATAAGAGCCGATTCTGCCGGGTCATCTCGATCGATCAAGCTACTGGCATCAGCAAGTGCCAGGTTAACGTCGTCGAAGCGTGCGAATTTAGGGGACTGACCATCAGCACCGTGGCAAGCGCCGCAGCGGTTTTCAGTAACGATATTTTCCCAAAACTCGGTCTGAAACTTTAGCGCATCGTCAGTTTCTGGCGCAGGGCCTAGATACTCATCGGTACTGGTGTTTTGGTTAGTGTTAGGGTTGTCGGTATTTTCCTGGCCGCTGTCAGTACCGCAGGCGCTAAGTAGAATTAGGGCAAGGAGTGATAAACAAATGCTTTTTAAGGTATTAGTTGCTTTCATTGTCATATCCTCCTATTCGCCCATGCAGTAGGTGGCTGAATCTGCAAAGACTCTTTTGAGTTGATATCCACTGTTTTTGAATGATGTGACCATTGATGCAACTTCAGCTCGGTCAGCAGCGTCTGATGGTTCTCTTAGGCAGACATTCTGGAAAACTTTTTTCACTTGGCATTCGGCAAAGGCTTCGGAATGTGCAAGTTCTTGTGCCATGGATGCAGCGCCATTTCCAGAGCCGGGGAGGGTGGAATCCCATCCCAGTAACTGGTTTCTTCCTGAGCGCCAGTAATTTTCCCAGCTGTCATCTGGCGTGATATAGCCAAACTCAAAGTTGTTAGCGTTGATGTGATACTTTGCTTGTACGCGGCTGCCAGTGCTCGCATCGGTCATGCCTTCCTGGTTATAGACCATTTGGCCGTTTAAACCCTCTGGGTCATTCTCAACATTGTAATCATAGTTGTAGTAAGCAAACGCTTGGGTAAGAGGGTCCATGCCGTTATGACAACCTACACAGCTGTTTAAGAAGATTCTGCTGTCGCCACCAGGGCTACGCGAAACATCTTGCCTGACGCGGTCAGGTGGTAAGGAGGTGTCGTTAAGTTGCTCCATATCGTTGCATAAGTGGTTTAACACGGTAAAACGGAACAGTGCACGATTGGTACCGTCTTTCATGAATGCATGAGCGGATGCGCGCGTGGTCATGATACCGGCAGCGGCAGCGCTAGGGATGTTGTATTGTTCCGACTGAGTGCTGGCAATCAGATACTCTTTTAGGCTGTGTCCGCCATCTTCCAGAGCTTCATAATGCGCGTTGCTACTGATGCTCGGGTTTGGTAGCCCAAGTGAAGAATTTCCGACATAGAGCACGTCGCTATATAGAACTGACCGAAAGTCTGCGTCATCGCGTACTAAACCAATTACGGTTGCCATATAGTCATTGAAGGGCACAAAGCTGGACATGGCTTCATTTGTCCAGGGGGCTGCAAGGTTTTTTAGCGTAACGTCATAGAAAGCAGTGTGTTCCATTGCCGTATAGGCCGCATTGCTAGCTTCGCCCGCCAAAATATCCGCCGCCATAGAGTCGAGTACACTTGCAGTAGGGGGCACACCCGCTATTCTGTCATGTATACGTTTAGCTTGCTCTCGTTCCCCGGCCGTTAGAGTCGAGCTCACGAATAGTGTAGAGAGAAGTATAAGTGACAGAAATTTCATGCGCTGGTGCATAAGCTTAATTTTTCCGATCAATGTTTTTGTATATGCTGGCGTCATAGCTGCTTGCCAGAAACCGTCGTGCTTTATTTGTTTCAGTAGCTTAGGTAATACAGGAAATACATTCATAGCTTGTTCCCTCTTTGGATCGGAGCTTATTTAAATTAGACCCAAACGCTCTATGTTTGAAGTTTAATTGAAGATGATAGACGCTTTTTGTGTGGCAGTGCTCACCATTACATTGCGTAACTCAAATGCGCTGGAATGTACTTAGGAAGAAGACATACTGAGAGACATAATCCTTGTCTAAGTCCTTAACTGGGCTCGATTATGTCGAATAGGGAGAATATTGTGAAGCATGTCAGGTTAACATTTTTTTACGTTTCGGTTTTTCTGAATCGAGCCTTCAAAAGGCATTTTAGATTACCCAAGCCTTCAAATTCCGGCTTTTTGAGACAGGTATTGTTGAGCCTTGTTGCTATGATCAGTCTGCCTCTTATTGTTGCCTGTAGCTCTGATGGCACGGATCCTGTTGTAGTTGACTTACCTTTAGCTTATATAGAAAGACCTCTAGAAAATGATGAGGGCGAAGTTGAGCCAGATAATGCTGCTGAGCCGCAATCGTTTCGTCCTGGTGCTGTTTTATACCTAAAGCAAAAAGCATCACTTGATGCTCAAACGGTGGATATTTCTTCGGCAGCCTTTGCTGATGAATCGTTCTTAAACGACGACGGTGAGCTGCTCTACGATGTACGTGACCTCAGTACTTCTTATGATGGTAAGAAACTACTCTTCTCGATGCGTGCGCCAGAGATAGAGAATGCCGATGAAGAAGATCAGCCTACTTGGAATATCTGGGAATATAATATAGAGAGCAGCACGCTCCGCCGTATTTTTGATAGTACGCTGAATGTCAGGGCTGAAGATGGGCATGATATTTCACCCAGCTACCTTCCAGGTGATCGTATCTTATTTACTTCAACGCGCCAGACGCGTGCCAAGGCTGTTTTATTGAATGAAGGTAAGACGGGTTATCCTGCACTTGATGAAGAGCGAAATGTACACGCCTTTAACCTTCATATTATGGATGGTGATGGACAAAATATTCAGCAACTTACCTTTAACCAAAGCCACGATCTAGACCCTATCCTGTTGAATAACGGCAAAGTCCTGTTTTCTCGTTGGGACAACGCGGGGCAAACACGAAACAATGGTGTTAACTTATACGAGATTAACCCCGACGGTACAGGCTTGAATTACCTCTATGGCCGCCATTCCCATGATTCAGGTGAAGACGGTGACCAAGTTCAGTTCTTGAAACCTAAAGAGTTAGAAAACGGTAATATTGCGGTTTCATTGCGTACCTTCGAAAGCGCTACGTTTGCCGCACAACCTCTCGAGATTAATTTGGATGAATTCATTGATGCAGACCGTGCCATCGATGGCAGTGACGCAATTGAAGGGCAGGCTCAAGTCGCGATTATTGACGGGGTCACCTCAAGTGATGAACAAACGATAAACGGTCAGTATGGCGCTTTTGTACCGCTTTATGATGGCTCAAACCGTTACTTGGTGAGCTGGAGCTTATGTCGTGTTGCCCTGATCGATATCGATGCTGAAACAGATGGTGATCAACAAGGCCAGCCAGAATATTGTACCGAAGAGAAACTCGCTTCAGATACCTATGAAGCCGCGACACCTCTCTATGGTTTATATGTCTATGATGCGAGCGATAAGACCTTAAAAGTGGTTGCCTTACCGAGTGAAGGTAATCGCTACGATCAGGTGATGTTGGTTACAAGTCGGCCAGAACCGGAAGACTACGTTCCAGTAGAGTTGGAAAACTTTGGTAATGGTTTAGGAGCGATTCATATTCGCAGTGTCTATGACTTTGATGGTGAAGATACGTCTCCTGCCGGTTTAGCGGCGCTTGCTAATCCTGAGGTGACAGAGCCTTCTGAGCGTCCTCAACGTTTTCTAAGAATCGAGAAGGCTGTTTCAATACCTGATGAAAACGTACGTGATTTTGATAACTCCGCTTTTGGTAGAAGTCGAGCGCAATCTATGCGGGAAATCCTGGGTTATGTTCCTATTGAACCAGATGGATCTGTAATGGTGACCGTACCAGCCAATGTTGCTTTTGCACTTAGCGTATTAAATGAAAAAGGGCAGCGTACTAGTGAGCGTCATCAAAACTGGCTGCAAGTCGCTCCAGGGGAATTAATAGAATGTAACGGTTGCCACACGGGTGCAAGCGAAGTCCCGCATGGGCGTAATGGCGCTGGGCCTGAACCGGTCAATACGGGGGCAGAGACTGTTGGTCTTCCTTTTCCGGGAACGTCTCCTGCCGGGCCTGATGAAGATACACCCTTTGGTGTGCTAATGGGGGAAACCATGGCGCAGGCCTATACCGAAAATTATGGTATTCGAAATCTAAGCCCTGATATTACTTATACTGATGAGTGGGTCGTTCCTGCCGATACAGACAATGATATTAGCTATGCTTATGAAGATTTAACGACACCAATGCCAATTAAGGAAACTTGTGAAGGGACTTGGGGACTAGGGTGTCGAATAGTGGTGAACTATGAAACACATATTCATTCTCTATGGTCGGTGCCGAGATCACGTATCGTCGATGAACTTGAAGAAGACCGTACCTGTACATCCTGTCATAGTAATGTAGACAGTGAAGGGGAAACTCAAGTTCCGGTTGAGCAGTTGGATTTGAGTAATGGTCCTTCAACTGACGATCCAGATCACTATAAGTCTTATCGTGAGCTATTATTTAATGATAATGAAGTTGAACTGGTTGAAGGCATTTTAATTGACCGCTTAGTCGATAGCGATCAGCCAGTGTTGGATGACGAAGGTGAGCCGCTTCGTGATGAATTCGAAAACATTATTTACGTCCAGGAAACTGTACCAGTGGGGCCAACTATGAATACAGCAGGTGCTTTGAGAAGTGGGGAATTTTTAGACTTGTTTGAAGCAGGTGGTTCTCATGAAGGTGATCTCACTTTATCCGAGCTTAAGTTGATTTCTGAATGGTTGGACCTTGGGGCGCAATACTTTAACGACCCTTTTGCGGCACCAATTAACTAGTATTGATTACATAGAGATTTTCCTCGTGTGTAGAGAAGAGTTGAACGTTGCATGATTAAAAAAGGATATTTATGTCAGGCTTAACACGCTGCCAGTATTCTTGCTTGGTGGTCTTCATTTTGTCGCTGTTCTCATGGCCTGTTTTAGCCAGTGAGGCCGAAACTCGTGAAGACCATGCCGGGTCTACCGTATTTGCGCCTCAGCTTAAAGTGGTACTTCCTTTTGTGGAATGGCGCACAGGCCCCGCGCAAGGTTTCCCTGTATTCCATATCAGCGAAAAAGGGGAGTGGCTAGAAGTTTCAACTCGAAAGACGGAGTGGTTAAAAGTTCGTGATCGCAAAGGTAATGAAGGTTGGTTGAATATTGCTGATGTATTGCAGATGGAAGACGCTAATGGCGAAACTGTGAAGATCAC
>NZ_LWGE01000865.1:0-270 GCF_001635315.1 Oleiphilus sp. HI0123 | reverse complement strand
GCACTCAATGGCGAGCCAACATCAGTAGCGATCAAAGGAGAGTACGCTCTCGCGGCTGTAAACACTTCAACAGACTACGTCACGGTATCGGGCGAGCTAGCTGTCATTAATATTGCGAGTAAAACTCTAGTTAGAACGATCGCTCTTGGCGGCCAACCAGACTCTATCGCAGTCAGCCCGGACAGCATGTATGCACTTGTGATTCTTGAAAACGAGCGTGATGAAGATCTAGGCGATGGTGCGCCACCGCAGCTTCCAGCTGGCGAGCTG
>NZ_LWGE01000864.1:0-269 GCF_001635315.1 Oleiphilus sp. HI0123 | reverse complement strand
AGATACCTTGTCTGACCGTTCACGAGATGCCGAGACTTTATTATTACAGCAATCCCGTATTAACTCAGAACTGCAAGAAGGCTTGATGAAAACACGGATGATACCGTTTTCATCAATTGTTCCAAGACTACGCCGTATCGTTCGCCAAATTGGTGGCGAGCTAGGTAAGCAAGTCGATTTTGATGCACTGAATACCGAAGGTGAAATGGATCGTTCCGTATTGGAAAGAATGGTCGCTCCGCTTGAACACATGTTACGTAACGCCCTCG
>NZ_LWGE01000863.1:0-344 GCF_001635315.1 Oleiphilus sp. HI0123 | reverse complement strand
CAGGAAGGCATTAAAGAGCCTTTGGGTATGTCTGGTGTGCGTCTAGAAGCAAAGGTGCACTTGGTGACCTGTGCGGTTAACGCAGCTCAGAATATAGAAAAGTGTGTGCAGAAGTGTGATCTGGACGTTGATGACATTATTTTAGAGCAGTTGGCTTCAAGCTATGCGGTGCTCACTGACGATGAGAAAGAGTTAGGTGTCTGTGTTGTGGATATTGGTGGTGGAACAACCGACATCGCAATATTTACCGGTGGTGCGATTCGTCATACCGCAGTAATCCCGATAGCGGGCGACCAGGTGACGAATGATATTGCCATGGCACTGCGTACACCGACACAAAACGC
>NZ_LWGE01000862.1:0-725 GCF_001635315.1 Oleiphilus sp. HI0123 | reverse complement strand
AATTAATTGAGTTTGATAGTGACATTGTTGCGATCATCCTCAACGGTAAAAAACTCAATGCGTCGGACAATATATTTGGTGGTACGGGGGCCAATTACGAGACATCAACTTCTCGAAAGTGGGAAAGTAACGATTTTCTAACATTTACTAGCTCCCAGTCGATACTGGTTGATCGCGCAACGGTAGGTCGCTACTGGATTGATGATGCGCGCATCATTACCCAAAGCGTATCAGAACCCTCTTCTATTGCCTTGCTTGGCCTAGGTCTTCTTGGCTTAGTGGGTATTCGTCACAAGAAAATCTAAGTCTCCTCATCACAATCATTACCCTGCTTCGAACGATTTAGTCAATTAGTCTGGAGCAGGGATTGCCAAGCCTGCCTTTTTTAGCTAACGTCTAGCCCATTCAGATCGACCCCGTTTTTACTAATTAAGGCTATTTGTATGGCACAGTACGTATTCACCATGAATCGCGTGGGAAAAGTTGTCCCACCTAAAAAAGAAATCCTCAAAGATATCTCCCTTTCATTTTTTCCCGGCGCCAAAATTGGTGTATTGGGTCTTAATGGCGCGGGTAAATCAACACTGCTAAGAATTATGGCGGGCGTTGATAAAGACTATATTGGTGAAGCCCGCCCTCAGCCGGGTATCAATATTGGCTACCTCGCTCAGGAGCCTGAACTTAACGAAGAAGCAACGGTCAGAGACAACGTTGAAGAAGGCGTG
>NZ_LWGE01000861.1:0-286 GCF_001635315.1 Oleiphilus sp. HI0123 | reverse complement strand
TTTTAAGGCAATTAGCGATGAGCGTTTGAAAGCATCGTTTAAGGTAACTTTCGACAAACACCCAATCCCCATACCTGACTCTACTGCCCGTTTGATGGCTTCGGTATGTTGTAGTTCGAGTTCAATATTAAGCTCATGAAGCACTCCCTGCATTGCATTATCGAATGCTTGCCGTGTTCCTGAACCTGCCTCTCTCAGAATCCATTTTGCTTTGCTTAGCTGTTGGTCACTAACGTGTGAAAGCGTACTTAGCTCAGATTTCGGGTCGCAGAAGACCACTAACTCA
>NZ_LWGE01000860.1:0-551 GCF_001635315.1 Oleiphilus sp. HI0123 | reverse complement strand
AACTCGAAAGCTTTATTCCTCATAGTCTCGGTCAAAATGAGTCAGAAAGCAAAACCGCGCCAGTCATCATCGATGACAAACCATTAAAGTCATCACTTCAAAAAGACGATTCTTTGCTCATCCTCCTACGAAAGCAGTTACCCGAGCGCTTGGAAGATTTCAGCCGTTTGTGCTTAATCATTCCGAATATTGAAATCGAAATTCAGGACGCACGTACCTTATACAAGCAACTAAAGAGCCTTGGCCATGAGGTTCATATCCACGATCTACGGAAAGCTTAGGGAAGTCTTTGCTTTTTTAAGCAACTATATTAAGCAAGTCCCTAGCTTCAGCTCGCTCACGCCATGTATAATGTCGGCCATTTTTTATCGTATGCCAAGCGAAAGTCAGGCACTCGACCTCTAGCCATTTTTAACGAGTAAGCATCAACGATTATGGATAAGACCTACCAACCTAGCGAAATAGAACAGTCTTGGTATAAAACCTGGGAAGAAAGCGGCTACTTCAAGCCTTCAAATGAAGGCCAGCCCTACACCATTATGATTCCGCCA
>NZ_LWGE01000859.1:0-299 GCF_001635315.1 Oleiphilus sp. HI0123 | reverse complement strand
CAGGTGCTTTGACAACTTCAAGCTCACTGCCATTTTTTGCTAACACAATTTGAGCCCAGCCAAAACTCTCGAAGTTCGCGATCACCGGAAATAAGCGATCAGCCTCCAGCTTCACATAACATCGATAAGCTGGGTAAAGCAGGCTTGCCAAAATCAAAAACAAAGCTATTCCCTGCATCATCATTTTCCGGCTTCTGCTAGTACTTCGAAATCGAGCGAGATACCACAGCAATGCAGCCAAACAACCAAAAACATCGTAAACAAAGTCTATTAAGCTACGCTCCCGGCCTACATAAGGC
>NZ_LWGE01000858.1:0-560 GCF_001635315.1 Oleiphilus sp. HI0123 | reverse complement strand
GCTTCAAGCCAAGCACCGAAAACTGACGTTAATCAGCCAGCAGTTAAGCGGGCTGGTGATGAACTCAAGCTTGTTGTTGCTGAAAAGACAAACGACGGTGCTAGCAGTGCTAACTCTGGTAGCTCTGCAACAGGCGGCAGTAACGGTAAAGAGACTGATCCGAAGCTAGCGATTACGCTAGAAAAATTGGATAAAGCGAGTATCGAGAATAAAGAGTTAAATAGTCGTGTTTCTGACTTAGAAGAACAGCTACAAACCTTGCAAAGACTCCTTACATTAAAGAATGATCAGCTAGCAAATATTCAGACGCAAATGCGAGTCAATGAGCTAGCGGAAGCGAAGGCTGCGCAGGAAACTGAGGAGCTATCTGAGGCTGATAAGCTGATGGCAATGCCTGACGCAGTTGCTGAAAATGCTGCTGAGGCTTCTGATCAGACGGTAGCCGCAAAAGACGCTATGGCTGAAGCTAAGGAAAGTACTGAGCAAATTGCAGCGATGCCAAAGACTGAGCAAGCAGGTCAGGCCGAGAGCATGAAACCTGCTGAGAAATCGCCAGCAGT
>NZ_LWGE01000857.1:0-8602 GCF_001635315.1 Oleiphilus sp. HI0123 | reverse complement strand
GTAGCAACTATTTGGTATTGATAGAGTTCACTTTCTATCGCTGACAACATTGGGGTTGATGCAATAACGGGTACATCATTAACCGCCATAATGGACAAATTAATAGTCGCCGGAACTGATGTTGCTTCGCCATCATTCACTGAGAAGGTAAAGCTATCATTCCCACCATAGTTTTCATTAGGTAAATAAATCAGATTAGGAACGGAACCAGACAGGGTTCCGTTCGATACTGAAGACACGATTGAGTAAGATAAGCTATCACCGTCTTCATCAGTCCCTGAAAGAGTAATATTGACTAAGGTATCTTCATTAGTAACGATTTCTTGTGCAATTGAGACCGGTGGGCGATTGAAGTTAAGGGTCATCAAATTGTATTCATGCCTTATTACGGCACTATTACCGTCAGCTATATCAACCGCTACAGCATGAACCCCTTCATCAGCATAGCTTGGTAGCCATGTAATTAAACCTGACTCACTATTGATATGCATTCCTTGTGGGCCAGTAGCCAATGAGAATACTAGACTATCTCCATCAGGGTCTACAGCCTCAACATCATAGGTATAAAGCACACTTTCCTGACCGCTAATTGGCTCCACTGAAGCAATCTGAGGTTCTCTATTAGTGTTAGTAACATTTAAAGTGAAGCTCTGGTTTACAACAAAGTTTGTATCTGTCACAGATATCGTAAAGGCATGCTCTCCTGAGTCATCATAGGAAGGGGTCCATATTAAAATACCCGTATCCAAGTCGACTACTGTACCGACCGGGCCATTAATAAGGGAATATTGTAGATGATCACCATCAGCATCCGATGCCTCAATCTGATAGCTGTAAGCAACCGACTCAAACGCTCCTAGCTCTGGTGTCGATGTTATTTCGGGTGCAACGTTGACAGGTGTAGTCTCTTCGACGTTAAGCGTAAATAACTGAACTGCTTCCGTTTGGCCATCACTGACAGTAATTTCTATATTAACTGCCCCAACATATTGAGAGCCTGGCAACCACGAGACTAACCCCGAGTCAGCATCGATTTGAATTTCAGGTACGGAGGAACTCAAACTATATGAAAGGATGTCCCCATCAGCATCTATAGCAAGTACTTGATAGCTATAGTGCTCGCCTTCAGCTGCTAGCGTTAAGGGTTCAGACACTATAACTGGCGATTCATTCTGCCCTGCAGAGTAGTTGTAAGCACCAATATCCCATGCGTCACTACGCACGGAATTATCATGATCATAATTGAACGGAAAAGCCGCTGTGCTGAGGTTTGTTCCTCTGTCGAGCGCAACAATATCGTGAGCACTGAGTGAGTAAGGTGATACTGGATGATTAGAAAACTCGACAGTTTTATTTCTGTTGCTCGCTCCCGAGGCGGTATCATCTGAACTTATATTGTGGCTATGTTGAAAGCCGCTCCAGCTATGCCAACGGTTAAAGTCAATCGTGTTGTTTACAGCGATATTATTAAATACAGCGCCTGACAATTCGTACCACTTGATACCTGTACGATTTCCAACAACGGTATTGTTGTATAGGTAAGTCTGATAATACGCAAATATTCCATAGGCACCTGAGCCAGAAAATCCGGTGACAACATTATTTCGTACCACGTGAACATTATGTTTATTGACTGCTTTAAACCCATATGAAGACTCTGCATTACTCATTTGGCCTTCGATCTTAAGATTTTCAATAGTAACAACTGAGTCTTTGGATTGGCGGTAACTAAAAATACCATAGGTTGCTACGTAGCCATTATCTCGTACAACAAGCTTACCGCCTTTGCCTCGCAGCGTAACGTATTCACTTGTGATATCCACCGCATGAAAGTAACTCTTTGGTGCTGACACATCTAAGACATAACCTTCCTCAAGAACAATTGTAAGCGCTGTATAACGGTCTGTATAAATACTAGAAATTCTTGGAGCAACAGTGTCTGGCAACCCCGTAGATGCTTTGGTCCGAATAATGTGGGGTTGAGTTGAGATACCTCTTATTGAAGCAAGAGCTGCCTCCAGGTTATTGAAGTCAGCGCCAGAATCTACATCAGTATCTACAATTATTTCTTTTACGATATTGCTAATTGACGGCAGAGTCCCTTGGGAGACTTCCTGAAAGTCGTCAACACCGTCACTGTCTGAGTCGCTGTTAAGAGGTGATGAGCCGTTAAGGTATTCTTCTTTATTACTTAGCCCGTCGCTATCCAGATCAATGTTTGCGTCATTTACGGTGGTGTCGAGTTGGTAATTCGCCTCCCATCGATCAGGCATCCCATCATTATCAGAATCTATTGAGCCAGAGTGGAGCGTATAAGCACCTATATCCCATGCGCCTGCTCTCAAGAGTGAGTTGTGATCTGTATTGAAAGGGTAAGAAGCTTGTGATAACTCCATTCCCTGGTCGAAAGCAACGAGATCAAGCGGGTGCAGTGAATAGTCGTCTACTAAGGGATCAAGAAATTTTACTGATAAGTTGTTGTGGTCTTCGTTTGGCCCTGTACTATCCGATGCAATATTATGTGAGGATGTAAGCCCAGACCAATTCTGCCATACATAGTAGTCAGTATACGCATTCCACGTAGATATGTTATTGTAGAACTCGCCTGTACTATTATCCCATCGAAGGCCTGTGGTGTTCTTTATCACGGTATTATTGTAAACATACCCTTCCCCATTAAGTTTGACACCATACGCACCCTCGCCAATGAACCCATAAATTACGTTGTTCTTTAGCACATGCTTAGTATTCTTAGCCCTTGCCCAAATACCGAAATTAGTTCGATAGCCCGAACTAACTCCCTCGATAATCATATTACTAATTGTGATCAACGAATCGGCAGTTTCTTTTTCACCACTAGAAACCCCTACCGCCAAATTATAGCCATTATTTCGAACGACTATCTTTCCACCTTCTCCAAGCAAATTGACATAGTCACTTCTAATATCAACCGCGTATTGATTATCCTTTGTAGCCGTATGGTCAAGAATATAACCAGCTTCAAATATGATAGTGAGCGGCGAATCAGTCGTCGTCTCAATATCATCAATTCTTACCTTCATAGTATCTGGTAGGCCTGATGATGCTCTGACACGAATCGTTAGTGGGGCAGAGAGCGTTCCAGTCTCCCCTAAAATAGCTTCTGATAGGCTCGAATAATCTGCTCCCTGAGTTATGTCAGTATCAACAATGATAGTTCGAGTATTTGCCGACAAGCTTGCTGATAAAAGAAGAAAAATCACCAACAGTAAACAACGTAAGTTATTTAATACACTGTAACTATCTCGCTGAGCTGAACTCACTTCATACTGAGAACATGCATAACTACACGGAGACATAGACATCACTGAAATCCTTTATCGGTTTATATTGAGAGCTGGAAGATGAAGTACGAAGGTATCTTGGGCAATAAGGCACAGTCCACGAAGGAAGACATGTGTTACGAAAATAAACCCTAGAAACGGGGAAGCTATGGCATGGAATAGCCAAAAATAGGTTTGAAGAGCTGCTAGGCTTTCTCTTTCATCCAAGTCCATTTGCATCGCAGCAACAATCCTTTGTTAAATACACTCCATGGCCGCTAACGCTGCCTTCCCTCTAACGTTAACGAATATGTACAAAAATTAACATAAGAAAAAGCACTAAACAAGTACCGCCGTGGGATGTCCATAAGAATTTAATTATTGTGCGCTATCTTTAATGTAATAACTTCAAGAGGTGCATGTTAAAAGTAACGCTAGATAATAATAAAAATAGGAACAAATAGTTGAGCTTCAGAGTCTGATAGAACTCGAAAGCAAACATTGGATAAACAAAGCACATTAATCTGTTCGGCCATTTGAGCTCGCATATGCGACCGTAGTTTGTCCAAAACGGACAAACTACGGTATCAATAACACATTAAACCTACTCCATATTGAACCTTATAAGACTTGATATTTTTCACTCAGGCCATATATTCGCAGGTAACACCACACGCGAGATAAACCAAAATGATGAGAATATTTTTATTCCTAGCCACAAACTTATCCGTTGTATTAGTCGCTAGCTTTACGCTTAGCCTACTCGGGGTTGGCAGTTATATGACTGCACAGGGTTTGGACTACAATAACCTCCTTATCTTCTGCCTGATATTTGGTATGGCAGGCTCAGTCGTCTCCTTGCTGATGTCAAAATTCATGGCAAAACGCAGTATGAGAGTTCAAGTGATTGAAGAGCCACAAAACGCTGACCAAAAATGGCTCTATACGACGGTGCAGGAACTCGCTCATAAAGCCAATATCGGTATGCCTGAGGTTGGCGTATTTAACAGTGCACAAGCTAATGCTTTCGCAACCGGCTGGAATAAACATAACGCCTTAGTCGCGGTAAGCACAGGCTTACTCAATAAAATGAGCCGTGAGGAAGTTAAGGCTGTACTTGGGCATGAAATCGGGCACGTCGCAAATGGAGATATGATCACCCTCACCCTTATCCAAGGAGTCGTGAATGCATTCGTTATGTTCTTTGCGCGTATTATCGGTAGCTTCGTTGATAGAGCGGTATTCAAAAATGATAATGGTCATGGCATGGGCTTTTTTATCGCCACTTTCATCGCAGAGATGATATTAGGTGTGCTCGCTAGTACGATTGTGTTCTGGTTTAGCCGCCGTAGAGAATATCGAGCAGATATAGCAGGAGCGGAGCTAGTCAACCCCGCAGCGATGGTCAGTGCCCTTGCACGCCTGCAGGCTGAATATGATAAGCCAAGTGAAATGCCTTCTGAAATGATAGCCTTTGGTATTAGCGGTGAACTTAAGAATTCCTTAGGCGGTTTGTTTATGAGTCACCCACCGCTAGACAAACGTATCGAAGCACTTCGACAGCGTTATAGCGCTTAGGCCCTAAATTAGCTAGTTCGAAAGCTTTATTTTCGAACTAGCTCTAAAGCCCGATACCAAGCAGACTGTCCGGGAAGCACCTTAAACATTTGGCAGCGCTTAACCCTCAAGTTTGCTTGTTTCGCATAAAGTGTATAGTCGTAGATTTTGTGAATCGGGTTTTTCGCTATTAAATGAAATGCGAATAGAGCTGAGTAATAGTAAAGCCGCTGACATAGCCTTTGCACTAGGTTTCCACTGACCGGAGCAAAGTCCGCAACCATTAGGCTGCCACCCGGTTTAAGCTGCAAGCTTAGATGATTTAGCATTTCGATCATCAATGGGTGAGCGAAGACATTCAAAAAGTAATTCGCTACCACATAGTCATAATAGCTGTCCTTAAGGTGCTTAAATGCATCACCCAGGACAAGCACGACGCGATCGTTCAAGCTTAATCTCTCTAGCTTACATTCAATACGCTTTAGCATTTTAGGTGAAAGTTCAACGACAGTAATCTCGGCACCTTTTTGCGCAGCAAGTACCACATCTTCACCGCTTCCCGCCCCCACAAACAGTAATTTATCACCGGGCTTTATGTCACGCAGCTGCCAACGCTTACTCGCAATGATCTTACCACCACTATATAAATGCACGGCCTTTTCGTAGAACCTAGCCGTTCTGTCATAACGACCTCTCACAAAAGAATTATCTTCAGACATCACTAAAAAACCTGTATTGCTTTTAAGGTAGCAATGGTTGCTTTAGGCAACGAGATCCCCGGAGGAATACATTGGAACCAGTGTTCACTCTGTGCTCGATATCGAGTTTTATGGTAAGCAAGTGCTTGAAACGCATATAGAAAACTTCCATAGCGATACATTAATTGTTGCAAGTAGCGTAATGAAGCAATCTCATGTGGAAAGCTCTGAAGCTCGTGCAAGGGTGCTAAGCCCAGTGACAAACGAGCAACACCTTCTTTCTGAAAAACCTTCATTGCTTCAAGGATTGTATAATCTAGAAAGCCATTCGGTTTTATCCCAGGGCAAGCGCGAATGATATTAGCTGTATAACCTATGATCTTATCATCCTGAAAATAGGGATCAAAAAACACATATCCAACGAGCTCTCCTTTTAGGTAACAGAAAAACTTCCTGACTCCCCAAGCATCTCTATACTCTGGCGGCCGAGTAATGAGCCTAAGTTCACGCTTAGTCACCGCCTTGGTTTGTCGCCAGCGCTCGGAAATATCCCGAACTCTATCTTCATTCACCTCAGACCAAGCCTGTTCTTTAACAACAAAGCCCCTACGTCCAAAGTTAGATGCCCAGCGCAGATACTTTTTCTCTTTCCCTTTGACATCAAAACTGTTGAGTGAGAGCGAATACTCAACCCCCATATCGTTACATCGATAACCCCGATCTATCAAAGCACTCGCACAATCAGCATCAACTGCCATGAAAATACTTGGTCGCTTCGTTGACGCTTCTAACGCATCTAATAAGGGGTGAAAGTCCTCATCAGCACACACCGGGCGGGTAAACGCAATATTGAATTCAGAACCAAGGAAACGCTGACGAAAATAGGAAACATAGCCCCGATGTGCAGAACCAAAATGTTGTACACCGGCTTGCAAGTTAAAATAAGAGCTGGACTGGCAGCCATAACGTTGAAGTAAGCTTTGTTTATCTTCTGTTGACAAGCTGTCTTCTTTGAATGGAAGTAAAACCCGCTCTGCAGAGCCTACCTTAGTGGCAGATGCAGCCAATGACCTTTCAGCTGTCAAATCAAGACAAGTCGTCATGAGCATTCCTCTCTCAACGTTACCTGTTTCTTTCTGCCAAACCAAAAGGCTTTTAACATCACGTCAGGCCGAAGCAGGCTAAGCGGTGAGCTCACCATATTGGCAATCGATAAGCAGCAATGTGCTAAAGGTTTTGAATGTATACAGGCCGCGAGCAATCTATCCATATAGCGATAAGATACGTTTAAATACCAAGGAATATTACGCCCTTCTGTCTCAGGCCAGCGCATATCTTCACTGATAGCTATCATCCACGCAGTAAAAAAGAATCGATTGAAACGTCGATAGGTTCTACGTGCCCACGTATTAGAGAAACCCGAGCGCGCCCCCTGCTCTAAACGCAACGCTAAAGACTTCGCAGCCATTGCAATTAGTGTAAGACCTTGTCCATATAGCGGGTTGAATGCACACATCGCATCCCCCATTACAAGCAGGCCCGAAGGATGATCTTTCATTTGATCATAGCGATGCCATACATTTTCAGTTCCTCGAAAATGTGTAATACCAGAGGCCGGCGACATATCACTCAAGGCACGATGAATATATTTGGTTGGCAATTCAGCAGCAAATTGAGTAAACCCATTAAGGTCATTACCTGGATACACAGCATTCATACCGATTAGAGTGAGCAGCCACTTATTATTCTCGACGGGCCACAAGCCTGCAGCACGAGGACTTGTTGGCGCATGAGGGGCAACCTCAATAGGTTTAACCTGCTGCCCTGGTCGAACCTCGAATAACTGACTGGCATACCCTAGCTTGGGGTTAACATGCGTCCCGCTTACCTCTGACAAGCCCTCTTTCTTGAGCCAAGTTCGCGTCCGGCTACCTCGGCCCGAGCAATCAACAACCAAGTCTGCTCGCAATGTTTTTTCAGCACTTATACTCCCTTGTTGATATCGGAGCCCTGTCACTCGCGAGTTATCATTATTCAGTATGAAGCCACTCACTTGGCAAGCGTAACGACGCTCAATGTTTTCAATACTCTCTATCCGCTCAGTCACCACTCTGTCAATTAAAGGGCGACGACATACCCTCAAATCCAAGCCAGACTCAAAACGCGGTAATTTACCTTCGCCTATAAACAAAGAAACATCTTCAGAGTAGTTAACTAAGGGAGCCCCATAACGCTCAAGCTCTGCATCAAAGCCAGGAAAAAACTCTTCGAATAATTGGCGACCTTTAAGTAATAAAAGGTGTTGATGCGCGGCTTGCGGAAGCCCCTTTCGAAATAACTCTCCCGACGTTGAAGAGAGCTCGTCCGGTGCAGCATCTTTTTCTAGAATCACCACCAAGTCAAAGTGCTCTGAAAGAACTTTTGCCGATAACATGCCTGAGATGCTTCCACCAATAACCAGCGCAGTCCCTTTATTTGCTCCCTGTGACGCCATCCGTCAATCCTTCGTATTAGGCTTAGTTATTTGTTTTTGGCAAGAATGGATAAGCCTGACTCCAGTGCGTCTTGGTACTTAGGCCTCTTAGCTTGTGCCAGCAATGCTCGAATTGTGTCGAATGAAGAATCAAGATAAGCAACATTAAACAAGTGATACAAGGTGCTCTGTACTAAGCCACCTGGCTGAGTAAAACTTTGATGTTCTATTTCTGTCTGACCATTACCCAGGCTTGTAAACTGCCAGTAGCCCGCCATTAAAGGGAAACGAACTAAACGTAAGTCTCGTGGTTCATAAGGCTTATCTACGGTGATAAAGTTAATACGGTTTCTGCGTCCCTCAATATCCGTCACCATAGAATACCGGCTTAGAGCGTCTCTATTGTAGGCACCGGTAAAGTTATAGGTTGTATAAACATAAGTATCGGGATCAGATTCTTCATACAGTACTCGCTCAGAAATCAATACACTGATCGCCCACTCTTTGAAGCCTTCAACATCTTGAATGACGGCTGTAAGTGCCTCGTGAGATTCATCGACAACCACCTTAAA
>NZ_LWGE01000856.1:0-2138 GCF_001635315.1 Oleiphilus sp. HI0123 | reverse complement strand
TACTCTTCTCTAGTTTTGGGGTGGAGAAATACAGGGAAGTCTTGGCCGACCTGGGTAAAGCCTTGTTTAAGCATCTCGTCTGGGTTGCTACCTACTACGACCCAGTCTTTATCCTTGCTGTTAATTTCGAGCAAAGAGTCACGTACAGCACCACCCACAAGGTAGGTTTTCATCACATTCAAGCCCACGGGAGAGAAAGAGCTAGAATGCTAAACCAAATCCTATCGAACCGCCAGCTTCTACTTCACTCAGCATAAATGCAGCCTCAATATTGAAGTGGCGTGGCTGGTATAAAAAACCAGCTGTTAAGGTGTGATCTTCTTTTGAGGCCTC
Organism: Oleiphilus sp. HI0123; assembly: GCF_001635315.1. Classification (NCBI taxonomy): domain Bacteria; kingdom Pseudomonadati; phylum Pseudomonadota; class Gammaproteobacteria; order Oceanospirillales; family Oleiphilaceae; genus Oleiphilus; species Oleiphilus sp. HI0123. Next base: position 1,805 of record NZ_LWGE01000856.1, on the reverse strand, counting down.
TTCTGTTTCAGCAATATTGAAGCGCGCACCTGCACGTAAGTGGAAGTCATCTCTCCAGTAATACTCACCACCAAAAGATATGAAGCGGGTATTGCCTTCGAAGGCGAACACTTCATCTTCGTTTAGATCAATATCAAGCGTCATCATATAGTCTTCACGGTAAGTGGCTAAACCCACTTTATAGCGTGCTTGAACTGAAGGCTTGCCTCGAGGTAATTCATCAGTGGGTACGGGAGGGGAGAATGTTGAAATGTCGGTTGGAAACATATTCATTCCAGAAATACCGAATACCCACTCGCCTTCTAGCCACCAACCATCCAGGCCGAATTCTTCACGTAAAAAGTTGTCGGTAAACAGGATTGCTAAGCCTATATCTACGTTCCATTCTAGGTTGCTATCACTAGGTCTGTCAGCCGGAGCGTTATTCACATCGTATTCATCTAGCGGCCTTGAAACTTGAGATGCATTGAACTGAATCAGTTTGGGTGTAAAACCCCACGATATGGGCATGTTATAATCAATAACATTGGTTGTAGCGACGGTTGCGCCCATTTCTTCATAGTCAAATTGAGTGCTTTCAACCGATGAACTTAATAGGTCTTCAATACCTGTGGATTCCGCAAGGCCAGTAGTTTCTACTTGTCTAACAATGTCATCAATAGTTGCTGCATCTTTATTTAGGATGGTGCTTACTTTGCGAATTTCACGGCGAGTGTAGAAATTGATAGTTAGCGGGTCAGTATCCACTAACAAGTTAAAGTTATGCATTTCATCAGAGCGATATGAGCTAAAACTTTTTTCACTTAGAGAGTCTTTTAGAAGTTTAGCGGTATCTCTGGTGTCGCTAATATCTCCGCTGTTAGCGGCGTTGATAAAGTCTTGTTCTATTGGTGAATTTTGATAGTCGAGAACGTCAGAGTTAAAAGACTCTCCGTAAAGCTGTCGCTGGCCACTATTTATTGCAAGATAGATCTTGTCGGGGTTATCGCCTCGGTTGAAGGCAATCAGAGCAGGGTTGTGAGCGGACGCGTTAAACTTTGAAGCTGAAGCAACACCGGTTCCGCCCATAGCCATTGAACGAGGGTCTAAAAATACTTTGTAGCCACTTAGTGCGGTTGAGCTATAAGCGAGACAAACTAAGCAAATGGCAAAGTTTGATAAGCTGAAGGTGAATCTGAAATTCATTATTTCCTTGTTCCTTGAGCGGGTCCTGACTAGTTAACTTATGCTGGCTAACGGTACGGTGACTGTACGTAGCTTGATCCGTAGAGGCAATTTTAACGGAAAGTCGAAAGTGACAACGACGGGCACGTCACGCTTTGTAACATAATGTCCAAATTCGTGGTATTTTTTTGGCTTAACTGTGCTTATGTATTGAAGTCATTTAATGACTCTGTATTGCCGCCTAACAACCTTATTTGCCGCTTAGAGCTATGAAAACGGCAAGCGCTCTCCTGAATTGCTGCAAATTTTACAGTAATGACTTGGCACAGGATTTTCATAGTGATTATGAAAAACTCAGGTATTTGGCTCTTATTAACGCATTTAAGTATCTGTTGTTCGGGGTGTCTCGATGCGATCTTCGCTCACCATTTACTGGGAACCTAGTTTGATATGCTTGCTTTGAAGAATCTAGTCATTTTTTGTTTACTAACCGCTGCGCTCTGCTTTTCTCCGGCTCATGCCCATAAATATAAAGATAAGAATAGTGTGGGTACGATGAAGAAAGAGGAGAAGGAGCCGATTGAGCCTATTGTAGTCCGTGTTACGGGGTATGGCGCTTATGAAAGAAAGGAGGACTCGGA
>NZ_LWGE01000855.1:0-585 GCF_001635315.1 Oleiphilus sp. HI0123 | reverse complement strand
CATTACCGAGAGTATGGCTTTTGATGATTTTAGAAATACCATCATTAATCGTTTCTTACGTTTTCCACGCTTTACTTCTTGCCCTGTATTCAAGACCGGGCAGTATTATTGGCAGGAAGATCCTTACTTCGATATTGATAACCATGTTAAACGTGTTGCGCTAACAGGTAATGCAGACAAAGAAGCTCTACAGAGCTATCTTGCGGATCAGGCGAGCATACCGCTGGATGCAAGCAAACCTTTGTGGCAGCTATTGTTTGTCGATAACTATGAGCAGGGTAATGCGATTATTCTGCGGGTTCATCATAGCTATGCAGACGGGCTAGCTTTGATTTCTGTTTTTCACTCGATTACCGATGATGCGCCGAATGTGAAACCGTTTTCACCTTCATGTGCGGATAACGACGAGGTAGCGGCCGAAGAAAGTGAGACACTTACTGATATTAATTACGAATGGCCCCGGTACCAGAAAGTAGTGGATACTGCGAAAGTTCGTGTAGATCGGTATGCCTCATTGGCTAGGAAAGTCTCTTCTGAAGGTATTCAGGTATTACGCGATAAAGAAGCACTTAGAGAGCTTGTTGG
>NZ_LWGE01000854.1:0-293 GCF_001635315.1 Oleiphilus sp. HI0123 | reverse complement strand
GGCTTTTCCATACTCTACTCATGCTTTAAGGTACTGGGCATCAAAGAAATGGAGTTCACATCGGGCGCGCTTAGGGAAGGTTTGCTGTATGACATACTAGGCCGGATTCAGCATGAGGATGTCAGAGAACGTTCACTTCAATCGATGCAGGCTCGCTATGCTATTGATGTTGAACACGCTGAAAGAGTAGAGAAAACAGCGCTTCATGCATACAAGCAAATTGCTTCGTATTGGGATATAGCCTTACCGCAATGTGAAAATCTACTACGTTGGGCAAGCCGGGTTTTTGAGGT
>NZ_LWGE01000853.1:0-758 GCF_001635315.1 Oleiphilus sp. HI0123 | reverse complement strand
ATACATGCTTCAACTGAGCGATTCAATGCCGCGACGGATGTAGCGATATCGTCACTATATATCTCAGGATCAGCTGGTTTGAACACCATATCAAAACCATCCCCTTTGGGACGGCGAATCGCACACAAGCTCACGACTTCACAGCCAGTGCGGCCAATCAAGCGAGATACAAGCTTTACCGTATTAGCCTCTATTCCCATAAAAGGAGCATTAACACCGCCCGTTCCGCCTGGCACCTGGTCTGGCAGAATACCAACCATCCCCTGATCCGAGAGGATAGAAAACAAACGAATAACGCCCCGCCTATTGGTTGGCACTAACTCAGAACCATGACGACCTCGCACCGAAGACATATATTCTTCCAAGGCTTTTATTTTAGGCGGTTTGTATAGAGCAGCCATCGGTCGAAGCGTTGATAAATACAAACCAACTAGCTCCCAATTTCCATGATGAGGCGCCAATACAATCGCTCCTTTACCCTTTTCAAATATCGCGTCAAGGTGCTCTTTACCTTCAACCGAGCGAATTAAATTCAAAGTCTTTTCAGTGGGCCATTCCCACATCACTCCAAATTCGGCAAATAACATACCGGTTTCAAGTAGACTGCGCCGTGTTAGCTCTCTCTGGTCGCTTTCTGATAGCTCGGGATAACAATGCGAGATATTTTCTTTGGTGACACGTGTGGTCTCGGAGTCGCCCATCCATAGAATCCGACCAATAAAACGACCGAGAGCCTGGGCTTTGCTTAAACCAAGGCT
>NZ_LWGE01000852.1:0-259 GCF_001635315.1 Oleiphilus sp. HI0123 | reverse complement strand
AGACCGTGGTCGCCTAGCCTCAATAAAAACACGCAACATAAATTTTCAGAAGGCTGGCACAAATGACTGAAACATGGTGTAGAATGGTTCATTTTTATAGCCCTAGAAACGTTTAGGTCTATTTGTACGAGATAGTGATAACAATAGATATATGGCCAAGAAAAAACCAAAACAACTGCCAGGCACCATTGCTCTCAATAAGAAAGCTAAACACGACTACCATATTGAAGAAAAGTTCGAAGCCGGACTCGCTCTAACA
>NZ_LWGE01000851.1:0-333 GCF_001635315.1 Oleiphilus sp. HI0123 | reverse complement strand
TATCAGTATCGAGCATGTTCTTTCAATTCTCGGAATCGAAGCTCTTCTAAACAAGAAGCCCGATGAATTATCAGGAGGAGAACGCCAGCGAGTTGCGATTGCCAGAGCTTTACTTGTTCAGCCTGAACTCTTATTAATGGATGAGCCATTAGCTTCTTTAGATAAAGCCAGAAAACTCGAAATCCTTCCCTACGTTCAAAAGATTCGATCAGAATTTCGTATACCAATTTTATACGTCACTCACTCGGTAAACGAAGTCGCTAAACTTGCTGACCACTTAGTAATACTTGAAAACGGAAAGCTTAGCACTCAAGGTAAGGTTTCAGATGTGCT
>NZ_LWGE01000850.1:0-449 GCF_001635315.1 Oleiphilus sp. HI0123 | reverse complement strand
CGTGGTTTTTCATCGTTGATCCCAGCCAATAGAGCCTGTTCTAGAATGCTTAGGCAATCGTGAGTTGGCAGGGCACCATAATGTTCGCTCTGTTCGGTATCAGGCATGTTCGCCTGGGTCAGATCGAGGAGCTCTACAATACCTTCTTCGTCTTGCTCAATTATGAGCATGTTCCAGGCGCTGTCGATGTCTGCAAGCTTGAGTGGAGAGTCTGAAGGGCTGTCAGACTCGATACTGTCAAGATATAGGAGGGCGTTGGGAAGGGCGCGTTCCGCTATTGCAAGCATAAATGCCCGTTCACGCCAGCCTCTAAGAGAGTTGAGAGATTTTTGAAACTTCAATCGGTTCATTGTGCCTAGCCTGCAGGTAGTTGGTATAAGCTTACGAGTATGTCGCTGCTCTATGTAAAGTGTTTATTAGCGTTTGGGTGCACTGAAAAAGAGCCTCAC
>NZ_LWGE01000849.1:0-370 GCF_001635315.1 Oleiphilus sp. HI0123 | reverse complement strand
GTTCCAGCGCGTTTGTTTGCGAAGAAAGAAAGTGGCGGCAAACTGGAAATTCTTTTTGAGCGAATGATTGATAGTCATACGTTTTTAGCGCATGTCAGGTCTAGCCGTTCCCCTAAAGAAGGTAGCAAGATTCTTGTTGATACCGACGATGGTAGCACGCAAGTAATCGAAATGAAGGGGCGACAGAATGCACTGTTTATTCTTGAGACCGAGTCTTTAGAGGTTTTTGATCTGCTTGAAAAGTACGGCCACATTCCTTTACCTCCGTATATTGAGCGTGGTGATGAGGATATGGATCAGGATCGTTATCAAACTGTCTATGCCGATAAGCCAGGCGCGGCAGCAGCGCCTACGGCAGGCTTGCACTTTG
>NZ_LWGE01000848.1:0-276 GCF_001635315.1 Oleiphilus sp. HI0123 | reverse complement strand
GATCTGCTCACATACGTGGAAAGTCGCCACTCTATTGAAGTTTTTGACTGACGAGGAGTCTTTATCGTCATCGCTGCAACCTGCTAACAAGAGGGGGCTTGAAATGGCGAGAGCGAGAGCCGTTTTCTTAAACATATTCATAGAGTGCATAATTTTCCTTTCCATTTAACGATAGGTGTTTTTACTGAAGAGGGAATTATGTTTCGAGAGTGCTACAAATTTATGTCTCTTTTAAGTCACTTTGGTGACGGTACTTATATGCAAGGAGTGGAGCCT
>NZ_LWGE01000847.1:0-3607 GCF_001635315.1 Oleiphilus sp. HI0123 | reverse complement strand
AAACTCTGTTTGGCAACACTTGGAATCCCGAACTTAAAGCGAATCATTTCGCCTTGCTCCGTGATACGGAAAGAGCCAGCTACCGAACCAGGAGGTTGAGAAAGAATCGCCCTATTCGCTGGGCCACCACCGCGACCAACCGTGCCGCCGCGACCGTGAAACAAAGTCAGCTTAACACCATGTTTTTGTGCAACCTCAACCAGACTTTCCTGCCCCTGATATTGAGCCCAAGCGGCTGTCATCTGACCTGCATCCTTAGCAGAATCAGAGTAGCCAATCATTACCTCTTGATGCCCTTTACAGTACTCCTGATACCAAGGTACTGATAATAAGCTATCAATAGCCTCCTTCGCCCCGGACAAATCGTCAAGGGTCTCAAATAAAGGCACAACGCGCATAGGGAACTGAATGCCCGACTCCCGTAAAAGTAGGATGACAGTCAATACATCGGAAGGTGTGCTGGCCATGGAAATAACGTATGAACCCAACGCTGACTCAGGCTGAGAAGCAACCACGTCACACGTAGCCAACACTTCTCGCACATTATCACTGGCGGGCCAGGAACGAGGTAAAAGCGGCCGATTACTGGACAGTTCTTTAATAAGAAAGGACTGTTTCTGCTGCTCGCTCCATTGCGCAAAATCCCCCATACCCAAGTGCTGGGTAAGTTCGGACATCACTTCGAGATGACGCTCGGAATCCTGACGAATATCCAGCTTTACTAATTCCAGACCGAAACACTGTACTCGCCTAATGGTATCGAGCAACAGGCCATTTGCCACGGAATCAAGACCCGTTTCTTTCAAAGAATTGAAGCACATCAATAAAGGTTGCATCAATTCAGAATTTTCCCTGAGTATATCTAATTGCTCTACATCTTCACCGCTTGCCTTTCGCGCCGCCCATTCCCTAGTGTTTTGCAGTCGACGACGCAGGTCAGCCAGTATCACGCGGTAGGGTTCATTCTGATTTCGCTCCTGCCCTTGCAATATTCGATCAGCCTCTTGCCTCAATTCCAGAGAACAGTTCCACATTGACAACTCATTCAGCAAGTCACGAATATCTCTCAAATACAAATCTGCTGCCATCCAACGGCTCAGACTCAGGACCTCTTGCGTCAACTCTGCCGTAACGTTTGGGTTACCATCGCGATCCCCCCCCATCCACGAAGCAAAGCGAATGGGTGAAAACTGTGGGGGTAGTTGAATACCAAATTTATCGCTAACCGCTGCATCAAACTCACGTAAGAACTCGGGTAAGGCGGTCCATAAACTGTTCTCTATTACTGCAAAGCCCCACTTTGCTTCGTCGACGGCCGAAGGCCTGACCTGACGAATCTCGTCTGAATGCCACGCTTCACAAACCAAGCGATTCAAACGTTCACAAATACGCTTCTGCTCTAAATCATTAAGATCGGAACGATCCAGCTCAGATAAGCACTCAGTAATGGCTTCATACTTAAGTATCAAGGTTCTACGTGTAACCTCAGTGGGGTGAGCCGTCAATACGAACTCTATATTCATATCTTCAAGCAAGCTTGCCAAGTCTTCTTCTTTGGTACCTGAGGCCTTCAAACGGTCCAGCAGTTGGTCAAAGGTTTCCAAACCGTCTTCTCTATCGGTGCGATTCCGTCTTACCCCATGATACTGCTCAGCAATATTTGCCAGGTTAAGAAACTGGTTAAACGCTCGAGCAACAAATAACATCTCATCGTCCCCCAGGTCCTGAAGCAAACGAACAAGTTCTGGATGCGCATCCCCCGCATCAGCTTCACGATCCTGCTTTGCCGCAGCCCTAATGGCTTCCAACTTCGCCACAAACTCCGAACCAAGGTGTTCTTCAATATTCTGCCCTAACAACTCACCAAGCAAACGGACATTTTCTCGTAAAGAAGGGTGTAATTCTGACATATACCTTTTCCAAATGTGTTTGATTATCAAGGCTAGCAAGCAAGCTGATCACAAGCTCGTGACTACAAGCCAATCCTTATTTGCGCAAAATAGTAAAAACTAGATATATAAATATGGAGCACAATCCACAACAAGTAAACCATTAACAAAAGCACACACTTTTAAGTGTCTACTTTTTGAACAAACAACCTACACTTATTCTTGTAGTTAAGCGTAAAAAATGAACAACCCGACCACACAAGGATTCAAGCTATGAAAATAAAAGCCTTAGCAGAATGCTGGGAACAACAAGCCAAAGCAACATTTACTTCTGAAGACTACACATTCCGACTCCCCTTAGAAGATGCAGCGAAAATTAACGCACTAGCAGAAATGTACCCCAAAAGAACAAAAAGTGAGATCCTTGGAGAGCTGCTATCGGCTGCTCTTGATGAACTTGAAACCAGTTTCCCTTATATCGCGGGTAAAAAAGTCATATCGAAAGATGAAATGGGCGATCCAATGTATGAGGATGTAGGCCCGACCCCGAAATTTATGGAATTGAGCAAGAAATACCGCTCAACCTTGAAACAGCAAGGCAAGAAAGCCGCAAATGGTTAGCTCTTTGGCACCCTCCCGCTACAACAAGGAATATACTGGAACAGCTACTGCTAGCGAATGTTTGGGAACATTCGTCAAGCAACTCACTTCCTGATCTTCGTCACTTCCGGCGTTTATTTTTAACGCCTATCTTCGTCACTTCCGGCGTTTATTTTTAACGCCTATCTTCATTCGCATCCTGGGCAAATATCTGTTATCTCAAACAGGAAAACTGCTTAGGATCGCCAGTCATAACCAAAAGATCTAAGCACTCACCTGCATAACATTGATAAAAGCAAACACTATTCTAGACTTATACTGTTATACAGATTTTAAAAACACTAAGTATTGCTAGTTTTCTTAGCTAATTTTGTTTTAATTTCAAAGCATTACTAAGTTTCTTCGTAGTGGCTTAGCGACCAATGAAGATGATAAGTAAATATACTCTTCCGTAAACCGACACATAATAATTAAGATTCATATGTATAATATATTAATCGTTGATGACTGTGAAAACGATACCATATTGCTGTTACGTGAACTAAAAAAAGGCGGCTTAGATATTCACTCAACAAGAGTTGAAACTGATCGAAGCCTTAGAAGCGCGCTTGAAGAGTCCGACTGGGATCTTGTTATCTCAGATCACAGCATCCCCGGATATTCCTCCCAAGAAGCTTTAGAAACCATCCGTGATCGCGATGCGAATTTGCCAGTTATTATTGTGTCAGGGGAGATCCCCGAACGAGAAGCCATTAAGCTAATGAAAGCCGGGGCTCAAGACTACGTAATGAAAGAAAATCTCGCTCGACTGATTCCAGCCATCGAGAGAGAAATAAGAGAGAGCGAATCCCGTCAAGCAAAAAACTCGCAGAACAGAATCTAGAACATTTAGCCGTACATGACCACCTAACAGGGCTAGGCAATCGCGAGTACTTCGAAGGTCAAATATCTAAAGCACTTCAACTTTCAGCATCGGATGATGCAGAATATGCCTTGATGTCACTGGATTTGGACCAATTTAAGATCATTAACGATACTTGCGGCCACGTTGCAGGCGATGATCTACTCAAGCAAGTATCACTTGTTTTACTCCGCCAAACTAAAGACAAGGATACCTT
>NZ_LWGE01000846.1:0-270 GCF_001635315.1 Oleiphilus sp. HI0123 | reverse complement strand
GACAAATTCTACACCTGCTGGTCCCATTACGGCTGCTCTGGTAGAAGGCAGGGCGCATACAAAGTCTGCACCTGTCTGATAGCAGTTGTAAGAAGCGTAAGCACCACCGAAAGCGTTACGAATGATCACCAAAAAACGAGGCGTTCTTAGGTCAATAATTGAATCAAGCATTGCTCTACCTGCTTGCACAATACCGTTTGATTCTTGATCTTTACCAGGTAAGAAACCCGTTGTATCTTCCATAAAGATGACAGGGATATTGTAAAGGTT
>NZ_LWGE01000845.1:0-437 GCF_001635315.1 Oleiphilus sp. HI0123 | reverse complement strand
TAAGTGAAGAACTTCAAATTCTGGCACAGAACGCAGCATTTGAGCAAAAGGCAAATGCGATCTGGCCAGAGTCAGAGATTCTTGAGGGAAAACAACGCTTCAAGTTACTGCGATGTGACAGATAAACAAGTGCTTACGAGTACTATACCAACGCAAACAACATGGCGAGCCACAACACTGCTAAAGCCATCATACTCGCAGCAAAGCTCGCAAACCTTAGGCTGACATTGTTGTTACCCAAGTGGACAAAAGAATGTACTAGCCGCAAAGCCACATACAACCAAGCAGCGACAACTGACACAAGACCAACGCTATCCGTGATATAAGTGAGTATAACCCCAACATAAAATAAGGGTGGTACCTCAAAGTGGTTATGAATATGGCGAGTGAGAATATGGAGCCTTTGCGGCTCCTGCCCTTCATTGTATGAACGATAG
>NZ_LWGE01000844.1:0-265 GCF_001635315.1 Oleiphilus sp. HI0123 | reverse complement strand
GACGCTCCGAAATGGTTGAACGGGTTAGAAAATCTTGTGAAGCCGGCTGTCAGGCCTATTGGGTTTGCACTCTTATAGAAGAATCTGAAGCCCTGCAGTGTCAGGCTGCAGAGGAAAGCCTGGCCTGGTTACAAGCTCAGCTAGGAGGTTTGGTTGTCGCCTTGGTTCATGGGCGAATGAAGGCTCAGGATAAAAGCCTAATCATGGATCAGTTCAAAGAAGGGCGTATTGATGTATTGGTTGCTACGACTGTTATTGAAGTCGG
>NZ_LWGE01000843.1:0-423 GCF_001635315.1 Oleiphilus sp. HI0123 | reverse complement strand
CTCGCAGGCAACCGAATCCCCATTATGGTAGTGGGCGATGATGACCAATCTATATACGGCTGGCGTGGCGCGAAGATAGAGAACATTCAACAGTTCCAAAACGACTTTGCCCAGCCTTTAGTTATTAAGCTGGAACAAAACTATCGATCGACCTGCACTATCCTGAACGCGGCCAATGCTTTGATCTCAAACAATAGCGGACGTTTAGGAAAAGAGCTATGGACTGATGGCAGTGAAGGTGAACCGATAGACCTTTATGCCGCGTTCAACGAACAAGACGAATGCAACTATATTTCTGACCGCATCTATCCTTCGGACAACCACGGCCAGCTACGTTCACCATGCGCTATTCTCTACCGCTCCAATGCACAGTCGCGTGTCATTGAAGAATTTTTAATTCGCCAGGCTGTCCCTTATCGAATT
>NZ_LWGE01000842.1:0-245 GCF_001635315.1 Oleiphilus sp. HI0123 | reverse complement strand
GACCTATGATCAGCTCAGCACTATCCAGGCGAACTACCTTCGGCTGGAAACCCTGAATGCGGCCAATGACCGTATCAACAACGCTACCACACGACTGAGCATCTTCAAGCACTACAACATCCAGGATGACAGTCTGCATGCCAGTGCCGATGGTCAGAAGTTCGAAGCCAAGCGCGAGACGTTCCGTACACGGTATTCCTCAAAATACTTCGGTACCAGCAAAGGCGTCTCGGCGGTCAGTCTGA
>NZ_LWGE01000841.1:0-273 GCF_001635315.1 Oleiphilus sp. HI0123 | reverse complement strand
ATTTCTGCGGGACTCACAGGCTGTGGCGGTGTTGGTAGTCTAGTCAGCAATGACCGTGTAACAGACGCTGACAACGATCAAGTTGTAACCATTGGGGATTCGATTTTCGCTTTATCCGGTAAGATTCAGGATATTCTTGAAGACTATGCTGGAGAAACGTTCCGTCAATATACTATCTCGGGTGCAGAAGTAACGGGCGGTATCTATGCAACTGATATTGCAACGCAATTCGAGATTGCCAAGAACGATAATCCGAATATCCAGACGATCGTT
>NZ_LWGE01000840.1:0-531 GCF_001635315.1 Oleiphilus sp. HI0123 | reverse complement strand
CAAGCAATCAGTAAAAAGCATTTCTTTGCAAGCGCCCATCTACCGCTCTACAAAGTAAAGGAAATTAGAAAGGCCTACCCGGGCAGCACAATCAATGATGTTGTATTAGCAATCTGCTCAGGTGCTCTGCGAAAGAACCTGGAAACAAGCAATGAGCTTCCTGAAGAATCTTTAGTCGCTATGATTCCCGTATCAAAACGAGAAAAGGACGAACAAGGAAGCCCAAAAAGTTCAGGAGGGAACCTAATCTCTCCAATGCTCATATCGCTCGCGACAGACCTCGACAGCCCGAGCTCCCGACTTGGCATGATTCATCAAAATGCCCTTAGAGCCAAAGAGTTTAACTATAAAGTCGCGGTTGAACGAATCATGAAGCATCTTCCCTCGTGGTCTTCTTCCTTAACCATGAAAGCTTATACACGCCTTCGTCTAGCCAATATTCTAAAGCCCGTTTTCAACCTGATTATCACCAATGTACCGGGCCCCAAGGTTCCCTTGTTTCTGAATGGCGCCGAGCTAAAATCTCTTGAA
>NZ_LWGE01000839.1:0-10059 GCF_001635315.1 Oleiphilus sp. HI0123 | reverse complement strand
TAGTTCATGGTTAAGTGGGCTGCTACCTAGTAGAGTGATGCTAGGTGCGCCAGTATCTTGAACGTTAATTGTTCGGGTAACGGTAGTAGCAGAGTTGCCTGAGGAATCGTTCACGTTGTAGCTCAGTACATAACTGCCGATTACGGTTGCATTGACTGTACCGCTGACACCGATGTTTGCAGAAATATCGCCGTCAGTATTATCTGTGGCTGTGGCACCAGGGTCAGTGTAAATTGTATTCACTTCATGATTAATTGGGTTATTGCCAACTAAGGTGATTACCGGTGGTGTTACATCATCTACCGTCACAAACCTTACCATGGGGTTTGCAGCATTTCCTGATGAATCAGTGACATTGTAGATAACTGTGTAAGTTCCTTGAGTATTTCCATCGACGGTATCACCGCTAACAACAATATTTGAGCTAATATCGCCATCTATATTGTCTAATGCTGTAGCGCCCGCATCGACGTAGGCTGTGCCAAGCTGGTGATTGGTGTTTGTATCGCCAATTAAAGTAATTACTGGGGCTGTTGAGTCATCTATGTTGACTGTACGGGTTACGGTTGGAGCAGGGTTGCCCGATGAATCTGAGACATCGTAAGTTATAAGGTAGCTGCCGATTAAGTTAGGGTCTACCGTGTCGCCACCGACAACAATGCTTCCGGAAAGGTCACCATCTACCGCATCCGTAGCTGTTGCGCCAGGGTCAGTGTAAGGCGAGCCTTGTGCGTGAGTGAGAGGGTTATCTCCGAGTAGGGTGATCATAGGGCTACCGGAATCGGCAACGATAACATCTCGGAAAATGCTTGTTGCAACGTTACCCGATGCATCGCTTACATCGTAAGAAAGAGTGTAGGTTCCCTCGACTGAAGTATTTACCGTACCTGTTACGACAATCGAACTTGATAAGTCTTCACCAGGAACATCAATTGCGGTAGCGCCTGGGTCATTAAATGGGGTGTTAATTTCTTGATTATATGGAGCAGCTCCTAATAAGGTAATGATTGGCGCGGTGGTGTCGACGACGTTAACTGTACGCGATACAACAATAGCTGAATTACCAGCAGTGTCAGAAACATTGTAGTTTATGATGTAGCTGCCAACGCTTCCGCTGATTACGCTACCTGAACTTACTATGCTTGCACTAATATCTCCGTCAACATTGTCGACGGCGCTGGCACCTTCATCTGAGAAGCTATCGCCTCTTTCTAGTGTAACAACTGCGTCGCCGATAAGTGTTATTACTGGTGCAGTCGTATCTTGAACGATCACCTCGCGCGTTACGGTCGTGGCTACATTGCCAGCTTCATCGGTAACATCGTAAGCAAGTGTGTAAGTGCCGGCAGTGTCAGAATCGACGTTTCCACTGATCATAATGTTGGCGCTGATATCTCCATCACGGTTATCGATAGCGGTAGCGCCTTCTTCATTATAAGTCGAAAGCTGTTCAACATAAGTAGGGTCGTCACCAATAAGAGTGATCACTGGTGCAGTAGTATCTTCTTCGATGACGTATACAGTTCGGATAACTGTTGTCGCGTTGTTGCCTTGGCTGTCGACAACATCGTATTCAATTTGAATGCCGGAGTTATTAGGGGTGGAAGTATCAATAATAGAGGGAGTATCAAGGACGTTTGGTCTAGTGATAACATCGACACTAATGTCACCGTCCTCTGGGTCTATCGCAACGAAGCCAGGCTCTGCATAGGTATCGCCGACCAAGAGGGTGACATCAGTTGAACCAGGTGACGTTTCACTAAGTGTAATAACCGGCTTAAGGTCAACACCTGACTCGTTTGCTTGAAGCTGAATCGGGGAGCCAGCAACAAAATTGGTAAACTGGAAGCAACCATCCACATCGGTGCTTGTGGTTATATCCGATTGTGCTGTTTGGCTGAGAAGTAGGTCTGCTTCGATTGCTACACCATTCTTTTCGATACAGCCTGTGATACCGAAAGGTATGACACCTGTTTCAATCGCGTAAATTAGGCCTGTTGTTTGGTCAGCGTGCCAAATTAGTTCCCCGTCCCAGCTTAAGCCCTTGGGGTTTGAGCCTGGTGTTTCAAAAAAACCGACCACGCTACCGTCAGTGGGGTCAACCCGAAATATCTTTTGTTCTTGTTGGTCTGCTACCCACAAGTCGCGACCATCCCAGGTAATACCGAAAGGACGAGCATTGGTGACAGAAGGGTTAGACTGATAAGAAGGTAGTGTTGAAGGGCCGGGTAATGATAGAAGTAGCGCGCCATCTTCAGGGCGAACCTTATTAATAGTGTTAGTTTGCCAGTCAACTATCCAGAAGCTATGTCCGTCATAAGTCATGTCGGTTGGTGATGGAAACTCGAGCTCTGATAGTGCATTTTCGGATTCGAGGTTATCTCCATCAACAGGGTCGATTTTTATAATGTTGTCTGTAATAGGGCTGGCATTCCAAAGATAATTCTCGGCAAAGGTTAAACCGCCACCGCCACAGTATTGACCGGCCGGTGTTGCACCGCAAGTAGGGATGGGGTTTCCGTCACTGTTAATTGGCGGATTATCTGTGTCTGTAAGGGGAAGGTTTAAATCACTATCACCGGCAGAAAATTGAAGCGCTCCTTCTTCGTCATAGACATCTTCTGGATAGACCCTGTAGATTCTGTCGGTGCCAAAATCGACGACCCAAAGGTAGCCGTCATGCATGGTGACGCCGTGGGGGGTGGAAGGGGTGCGACCATCACCACTGATGTTGTTAATGCTTAGTGTCGTTAGAATATTGCCAGGGTCACCCGGGGCCGAATAGGAAACTCCCGAGAACAATGAGATAAATAGAGAGGCAAAGGCGACCGCTAGCTTTAGCTTGTACATATTTATTATCCATAACGAATGAGGTATGAAAGTTCTTGGTCGCCTTACTGTTCCATGGCCTGAATTTCAAGTAAGGCTTCCAAGGCGGCGAATATAACGGCAATACTTACCTGAGTCTAATGAATGAGCGAAGCTGCTTAACAAACAGCGATATTTTTTTTCAAAAATTGAAATGGAGCACGCTTGTCGGGTGAAATGGTTCTTTTTTTGGGTTTGGGTGTTTTTGTTTTGCTGTGGCGTGGCTTTATAAGTTGTTGAAACTAAAAATGAATAATATTTATGTTTCTAGTGTTTGTGGTTTTTGTGTGTGGTCTGGCTTCTTATTTCTGTATGCCTGTAAGGTGAGTCGTTAATTGAGGGGCTGCTTGTTAACTGCTTTTAGAGTATAAAAAACCTGCTTATCGCAGGTTTTTAAAAGGAATTATGAATCTTTAATTAGCTCAGAGTTGTTCGATAATTCTGTCCCAGGCGTTGTCAAATGATGCTGCCTGATAGTCTGCAAACCAAGCCTTGTCGACAATGCCGTTGCCATCGCTATCTTCAAGCATTTGTGTTCGGTTTCCATTGATATCGTAATCATATTGGGCTACAAAATCCCAAACACGATCGCCATCGAGGTCTTTTTTGTATTCGGTCCGCTTGTTCAAATTATTATATTGATATGACTCGATATATTCTGGTGTGCCGTCCTGGTTATCATCACGCTCGTAGCGGTTTGGGCGATTGTTACTGTCGTAGCTGAAGCGGCTTATAGAAGTTTGAGTGTTTTCCTGGTTGGATCGAATGTTATGCTGGCTTAGGATATTGCCGTTTAAGTCATAGTTATAGCTGATTGAAGAGTTTGCTTCGCCGTCATTATCACTATCCTCAGATTGAGATCTAAGCCTGTTTCCGGAGTATGTATATGAGACGCTTGAAGCAAGTTCGCTATTGCGACTGACTGTATACAGAATAACATTGCCCTCGGTGTCATATTGATATTCTGCCAAAATATCTATTGTGCCATCATTCCCCAAATCAGTTTCGAGTTTTGACAGTAGAGAGTCTTGGTAAGTGTAGGATTGCAATATATCGAGTTCGTCTTCAGGTCTATCTATTTCTTTGCTCAGGATATTACCGTCATCATCATAGCTGATTGTTTCAACTGTATTTGACGCGCTATCAGATGTTTGCGTTAAACGGTTTTGACTGTCATAGCTGTAGTGAATGGTTTTGTCGACAGTTCCATCGTTATTGAAGTCTGTTTCCTGGCTTGTTAGAAGCCGCTCTTGGCTGTATGAATACTGAACGAGGGTTTTATCTAAGTTACCTTCATTCGATAAAACTGCAGAGTTAAGGTTTGATTCGATACTGATATCGAGGTTTTCATAAAGATGTTGGGCTGCTTGAGTGAAGGTTCTGTGGCTTTCGATATTGAGTTGCGATAGAACGCCTTTAAAATCGACTTGCTCGGTAAACTGGGAGGCCTTTACATAGAAATTGATTGTTGAAAGCTCTAATTCTGTGTGAGCGTTTCCAAGGTCTATGCCGTTCTCAGGCTCGCCGTCCTGGTCGAGTGCCTGAAGGAGTGTCG
Organism: Oleiphilus sp. HI0123; assembly: GCF_001635315.1. Taxonomy (NCBI): domain Bacteria; kingdom Pseudomonadati; phylum Pseudomonadota; class Gammaproteobacteria; order Oceanospirillales; family Oleiphilaceae; genus Oleiphilus; species Oleiphilus sp. HI0123. The sequence continues at coordinate 5,636 of NZ_LWGE01000839.1, read as the reverse complement.
CTATGTTGATGACGCGGTCAAAGCTGGATATGTCGGTGCTTTGCAGACTTGTAATGATACTTTTTTCACTGTTTAGCGGGGCGGAACCGGATAGATCAAAAGGCGTGATAAGTTCCTGTGCTTCTGATGTACCTAGATAGATTCCACCAATAGAGAATTTAACCTGTTCGCCATCGCTATAAGAAAACTCACCACGCTCATTCGTCATGCCTGACTGTGTTTCTGTTTCATAATATAGGCCTGATACCGGGCTATCAATAAAACTGCCTGTTCTGATATCCGCTGGTTCAGTGCTCGATTGCTTGCTACCGCCATCACAGGCACTTAATAATATTGGTAGACAAGCAGCGTAAATAAATCGATTCAACATAGTTTCACCTTAAGCTTTAATTTCCATTCTATTGCGGCGTTAGAGTAAACGAGTCGATTCGTTTATCGGTTGGATCGACAAGTATATTGAATCGCAAGGTGTTAGCGCCCGATACTAGCGTGACAGGCAAAGCAGCTGAATCCAAATAGAGAGCGTTATCACCAGTCGCAGAAAGAGCGATGCTACCAGCGGCGCTACCGTTCACAAGGATATCGAAAGAAGAGCTATCATTTGATGAAGCGTATCGGATTGTTAGGTTGTAAGGGATGGCGAACGCCTGAATATCCGAGAACTCAATGTAATCTCCATCCTGTGCCAAGCTTATATTGATATAACCTGAGCCGGTAAAGCCTGAGCCATAACTTTCTACATCTGGCCCACCACCGATTGTGCCCGTTTCGGCCTCGACAAATATTGCAGCAGGGGTGACAACATTAATGGTTCTTTGCACGGTTATTGCGGCATTTCCAGCAGCGTCGACAAGGTCATAGCTCAAGACGTAGGTGCCATCGGTATTAATATCGACAAAGCCGCCTGTTGTAATGTTGAGGCTAATATCTCCGTCAAGGTTGTCTGATCCTATCGTACCAGGGTCAGTGAATAACTGGCCATTAACATGATCAATGGTTGAGTCACCTACAAGGGTGATTACAGGAGCGATGCCGTCCGTTACGTTTACTGTTCGAGTAACTGTAGCCGCGGCATTACCGGCAGCGTCACTAACATTGTAACTTAATACATAACTTCCAATCGTGTCGATATCGACAGAGCCTGTCCTTGCTATGTTGCCGGAAATGTCTCCATCAGCGCTGTCTAGAGCCGTTGCGCCGGCATCATTATAAGCAGTACCTTGAACGTGGTTGGTCGGGTCGGAGCCAGTAAGTGTAATCACTGGAATCGTTGTATCCTGAACAGTGATTGTGCGACTAAGCTGTAGAGCAGCATTACCGGCAGTATCACTGACGTCGTATCTTATTGTGTATATGCCTGCAATATTTGCATCGACGGTATCACCGCTTATGACGATGCTGGAAGTTAGGTTGCCATCCACGTTGTCGTTGGCTGTTGCACCAGCGTCGGTATAGCTCGTTCCTTGTTCAACTGTTTCAGCTGCATTGCCTGTTAGCGTAATGACTGGAATAGTTGTATCGGCAATGATGACTGTTCTAGTAACGGTCGTTGCAGCATTCCCCGCGGCATCATTGACGTCATAGCTGAGCACGTAGGTTCCGGGAGTATTAACATCAACAGCTCCACTAAGTACGATATTGGTGGTGACATCACCGTCAAGGTTATCGTCAGCTGTTGCGCCTGCATCTGTGTAAGAGGTGCTCTGTTCATGATTGACAATCGTGTTGCCCAGAAGAGTGATTGTTGGTGCGATGCCGTCTGTTACATTCACTGTGCGTGAGACTGTTGTTGCAGCGTTACCCGCAGCATCACTTACGTCATAAGAAATTAGGTAAGTGCCAATTATATTGGTATCTACATCGCCTGTTCGCGTGATACTGGCAGTAATGTCGCCATCAGCACTGTCAGAGGCTGTTGCACCGGCATCGGTATAAGGTGTGAGCTGAACATGATTAAGCGGGCTGGAGCCCAGTAGGGTAATCAGTGGTGCAGTACTGTCTTCGACTGTGACGGTTCGTGTTACTTGTACAGCATTATTGCCCGCAGTGTCACTGACATCATAGCGAGTGGTGTAAATCCCAGCTGTATTAATATCAACCGTATCGCCGGATACGATGATGTTGCTGCTTAGGTTGCCATCGACATTGTCGCTTGCCGTCGCGCCTGCGTCGGTATAGCTGGTAGCTTGTTCAACGGTTTCGTTAGAATTACCGTTGATTGTAATGACTGGAACTGTTGTATCGGCGATAACAACGCTTCTATTAACTGTAGCAGCGGCATTACCAGCGGCATCATTGACATCATAGCTGAGTATGTAGGTGTCTGGCGCATTTACATCGACAGTTCCGCTAACAACGATGTTTGCAGAAATATCCCCGTCAAAATTATCGTTAGCGCTCGCTCCTGCATCGGTATAGCTTGTTCCTTGTTCATGATTTTCAATTGCATTTCCAAGTAAAGCTATTGTTGGCGCAATCGTATCGCCAACATTTACAGCCCTTGTTGCGGTGGTCGCGGCATTTCCTGCTGCATCTGTTACGTCATAACTGATGATATACGAGCCTTCAACATTAACATATACACTGCCCGTGACAACAATACTAGCGCTCATATCGCCATCGATAAGGTCGGAGGCAGTAGCGCCTGCATCTGTATAGGTGCTGCCTTGTTGATGGTTGACGACTGAACTGCCGATAATGGTAATAGCAGGGGCTGTCGTGTCGGCCACGATAACGGTTCTTGTAATTGATGTGGCTGCGTTACCGGCTGTATCGCTAACATTATAAGTAAGAATATAGGAGCCGGCAGTATTTGCATCAACGGAGCCCGTGACAAGGATATTTGCAGTTAAGTCTCCGTCAACGGTATCACTGGCGGATGCGCCTGCATCGGTATAGCTTGTTCCTTGCTCATGATTAGTTGGAGTACTTCCGCTTAAGGTCAATACCGGTAGCGTTGTATCAACAACTGTAATAGTACGTGTTAGTGTTGTTGCGTTATTTCCTGCGCTGTCGCTAACGTTGTAATTGAGAGTGTATGTGCCAGCGGCATTTGCATCGACAAAACCGGATACAGTGATGCTGGCGGTGATATCACCGTCAGTATTGTCTGTAGCACTGGCGCCAGGGTCGCTATAAGCAGTTCCTTGTTCATGGTTGATGCTTGCCGAGCCAAGTAATGTGATAACCGGTGCGGTAGTATCGGTGACGATTACTGTTCGCGTAAGCTGTACGGCATTGTTCCCAGCTGCATCACTTACGTCATAGCTAATTACATATGTTCCAGTCGCAAGAGGGTTGACTGTTCCGCTTGAAATAATACTGGAGCTCAGGTCGCCATCAATATTATCTGTCGCACTTGCGCCTGCATCGGTATAGCTTGAGCCAAGTTCAATATTTACGGTTGTGTTGCCAATTAGAGTTATCATTGGTGCAGTAAAGTCGCCGACATTAACTGTTCGGACTTGTTGTACGGCAGGGTTTCCACCAGAGTCTGTCACATCGTAAGTGACCGTGTATGTGCCTGCGACATTTTCATTCACGTTATTAATGGTGACAATTGCTGCGCTAAGCGTAGCGTCATCATCGACTACGTCTGATGCAGTCGCACCCGGGTCGGTGTAAATTGTATTTAGCTCATGATTAAGTGGGTTGGCACCAGACATGGTGATGGTTGGTGCGCCAGTATCGGCAACGTTTACAGTTCTATTAACCGTGGTTGCGGCATTGCCTGCTGCATCAGAAACGTTATATGACAAGATATAAGCGCCGACAGTGTTGGCATCTACTGAGCCGGTAACTCCAATATTTGCTGAAATATCACCATCAATATTATCTGAGGCGATAGCGCCTGGATCGAGGAATATGGTGCCTACTTCATGATTGAGCGGGTCTGTGCCGACTAAGCTGATTACCGGCGCAGTCATGTCACTAACAATAACAGTTCGCGAGACTTGCGTCGCAGCGTTGCCTGAGGCGTCACTAACGTTGTAAGTAAGGGTATAGCTTCCACTTACGCTGGTATTAACTGCACCACCAAGCACAATGTTGGAGCTTAAGTCACCATCAATGGCATCTGATGCCGTAGCACCCGCATCCGTGTATGTCGCGCCTTGCTCTACATTAACTGTAGCGCTGCCAAGTAGAGTAATCACGGGGCCGGTTCTATCGGCAACGATTACGTCTCTGGTAACCGTGGGTGCAGCATTGCTTTGTAGGTCGGTAACGTTGTAAGACAGGGTGTAGGTACCCGCGATATTCGCATCGACTGTCCCACTAACGATGATGGATGCACTTAAGTTACCATCCACAGCATCCGTAGCGGTAGCGCCAGCATCTGTGTAGGTGGTTTGTAGTTCATGCAGGGTAGGGTTGTCGCCATTTAGTGTTATGGTTGGTGCGCCAGTATCCACAACATTCACTGTTCGTGTAGTGGTTGCTGCAGCATTTCCTGATGAATCGGATACATTGTAGGTAAGCGTATACGTGCCTTGTGTATTGGCATCGACTGTTCCTGTGACGCCAATACTTAGACTGATATCTCCATCAATATTATCGCTAGCGCTAGCGCCAGGATCGACGAAGATTGTTCCTACTTCGTGATCTAAGGGGTTGGCTCCAGCAAGGGTGATAAGTGGGGCTGTTGTATCGCTTACGATTACAGTTCTACTCGCCTGAATAGCGGGGTTTCCAGCGGCATCGCTAACATTATAGTGAATGGTGTAGTTACCAGCGGTATTTGTATCAACTGCGCCAGTGGTAATGATATTTACGCTAATATCGCCATCTATGATGTCTGTTGCGGTCGCTCCGGCATCGCTATAAACCGTTCCTTGTTCAGCGTTAACGGTGCTGCCTCCAGTAATCGTTATTACTGGAGCTGTTCTATCAGCAACGATTACATCTCTGGTTACCGTTGTTGCAGCATTACTTTGGGAATCATTTGCATCATAGCTAAGTGTGTAAGTTCCGGCGATATCCGGATCGACTGACCCAGTCACTGTGATTGAAGCGCTTAGGTCGCCGTCTGCTGCATCTGAAGCGGTCGCACCAGCATCTGTGTATGGCGTCTGTAGTTCGTGTAGCACTGGATTGTCACCAATAAGTGCAATAGAGGGTACTCCAGTATCCACGACGTTTGCAGTTCGAACTACGGTTGCTGCTGCGTTACCAGATGAGTCAGAAACATTATAGGTAAGGGTGTATGCACCTTGCGTATTGGCATCAACAGTTCCGGTAACGCCAATTGCTGTACTGATATCTCCGTCAGTGTTGTCACTGGCTGTTGCGCCTGGGTCGACGAAGATTGTGCCGACTTCGTGATCCAGCGGGTTCGTTGAGTTAAGGGTGATTACCGGAATAGTTGTGTCACTGACAATAACGGTTCTGGTGAGTTGTGTTGCCGCGTTTCCAGTAGCGTCACTTACATTGTAATTGATGCTATACGTACCGGCAGTATTAACGTCAACAGTACCGCTTGTGACGATGTTTGCACTGATATCACCGTCAATTACATCACTAGCAGTTGCGCCAGCGTCTGTATATAAAGTGCCTTGCTCATGATTAACTGTAGTACTACCGGTAATAGTGATGAGTGGAGCGCTTCGGTCTGCAACGATAATGTCTCGTGTTACGGT
>NZ_LWGE01000838.1:0-301 GCF_001635315.1 Oleiphilus sp. HI0123 | reverse complement strand
GCAGTTAGCCGCTGATTATGCGGACAAAGGTTACCGCACAGAATACAGGGTCGGCAATATTGATCCATACCACAAAAACAAAACATGTAGCGAGCAGCCACAACTTAAGCTGAATCGCCCTCCTCTCACACAAAACCGAATAACAATCGAGATTCGCTGCGAAGGTCTTAAACCTTGGAAACTCTATATTGGCTCAGAATTCGACCTTTACGCTCATACAGTTGTCGCAACGGGGGGTATCCGGCGTGGCCAAGTGATCTCTATAAATGACATCAACCTAGAAGAAATAGTTATTAACCGA
>NZ_LWGE01000837.1:0-278 GCF_001635315.1 Oleiphilus sp. HI0123 | reverse complement strand
GAGTGTGCACCGGCACCAATGCCAAGATAGTCACCAAACTGCCAGTAATTAAGATTGTGCTTAGCTTGAAAATCTGGTTTCGAGAATGCCGAGACTTCGTACTGCTGAAAACCCTTCTCGCCTAACAATTGCAGGCCATTATTTTGAATATCCCACATCAGTTCATCTTCAGGTAGAGCAGGCGGGTAGCGATAGAACTCGGTATTTTGTTCGATCGTCAATTGATACCAGGATAAGTGATTCGGCCCAAGCGATAATGCACTTTGGATATCATCCAT
>NZ_LWGE01000836.1:0-254 GCF_001635315.1 Oleiphilus sp. HI0123 | reverse complement strand
ATATGGGCTTTGTTGAAGCGCGTCAGGGGAATGCCGGGCATTACGTAATCGAAAGAGCTTTTGTCGAGAGTTAGCCCTAAATAATACTCACTAATTGACTTCGTCTTCAGGCGGCTACGTGATGGGAGGGCAGTGATATTCATCTACTGTCAGCCCTTCTTCAACACTAAATAAATGAACGTCAAACCCCCACAAACGATGTATGTGCTTGAGTACTTCGTCTGTACTTTTACCCAAGGGGACTCGGCTGTTTG
>NZ_LWGE01000835.1:0-462 GCF_001635315.1 Oleiphilus sp. HI0123 | reverse complement strand
TTGGAAATCTTCTTTTCTATGTCTTATAAAATCAGACAAACCTTCTTTCACATTAATAACCTGCTAACGTGTATAAATTCTCAATGACTTGGGAGAACTGTAATCCCCTACTATCAATTGCAAACACTTGCTATGAAGCAAATACTTCATTTGCTTGTGGCCGTTTCAAATGGTACCCCATTGCGCCATCAATCCCCAGCTCTTTTAAAGCCTGCCACTCGTCTTCTGACTCGACACCCACAGCAATCACATTAATTCCCTGACCATGTGCAATCTGGATCGCTGATCGCAGGAAGAACTGATTTGATTGACTGCCCTGAACGTTGCGAATAAAGCTATGGTCAACTTTGATGTAGTGAATATCCACTCGCTGTAAATACGAAAATGGCACCGAGCTTACACCAAAGCGCACGACCGATAGACTAAAGCCATGCTCTTTTGCCATATTGCTCAAAACGACCA
>NZ_LWGE01000834.1:0-234 GCF_001635315.1 Oleiphilus sp. HI0123 | reverse complement strand
TTGTGCATTCCTTGTGGAAGCATATTCCTTACGAATTTGATGACTATATTGCTAACCCGAAAGAAAATGGCTATCGCTCTTTGCACACAGCTGTCATTGGGCCAGAAGGAAAGGTCATGGAAGTGCAGATCCGTACGAGGGAAATGCACGAGGAAGCCGAACTGGGAGTTTGTGCTCACTGGCGCTATAAAGGTACCGATGTTAAAAGTCGATCTTCAGGGTATGAGGAAAAGA
>NZ_LWGE01000833.1:0-548 GCF_001635315.1 Oleiphilus sp. HI0123 | reverse complement strand
TTTCACCAGCAGCGCCTGTCAGGGGCAATAGCTGTTGCTCGTAGGTATTCTCGTTTGCAGAAGAAATTACATGCGTGTTGAAGTGCGCAAGCAAGTCAGAGGTTTCTTCAAGCATGGCGACAGAATCATGATTTCCGGCAACAATAACGAGAGGCACAGCCTTGTTTGTCGCTTCACTAAAGTCAATCACAAACTTGTGATAAAGTTCGCGAGCATAGCTAGGTGGAGCCCCGGTATCAAATATATCGCCGGCAACAATAACGGCGTCAACCTCATGCTCAAGAACCTGCTCAACCAGCCAATTAAGGAAACCCTGATGTTCTTTTTGGCGACTTTTACCCATGAAATACTGACCAAGATGCCAGTCGGAGGAGTGAATTATTTTCAAGATGTTGACCCGATTTTCAATTTGAAGACTAATTTACCCCTTATTTTTGTGAAGTAAAGGCATTTTATTGCGGACTTGGTTCACATGGTTGCATAAGCTTTCAAAGTGATACAAAGATCACCTTGTTAATTTTCTTGTAAAAGATAAGTTTAATAGTAGC
>NZ_LWGE01000832.1:0-405 GCF_001635315.1 Oleiphilus sp. HI0123 | reverse complement strand
TTAGCCAGACAGGCGTTCCGCGTTTGGCCTTTAGCGCCTATTGGCAAAAAGTAGTAGAGCGACAAGTCGCTCGCCCACAGAAAAGCATCGCGGCCAAACAAGCGGCTTCGACAAGAAAAACGACGTCTCTTCATAAACCGGGCTCTTTTGATAAGCTGCGTGAGCAAATGGCAAGCTTTAGCTCGGCAGGAGAGCAATCCCAGGGGAATAAAAGAGCGGTCTCGAGTTATGAACAAACCTTGCTTGACCAAGTTCGGGAAGCTCAAGGCGACTTGTCTCCTGAATCAGAGATCCATGTTGAAGACAATGCTTTGGATTCCGGCGTTGAAGCTAGCGTTGAACGTTATGTTGAGCAAAAAGCAGAGCTAGTAGAGGAGCCGCTATCAGAGCATTCTGAAGATGCAT
>NZ_LWGE01000831.1:0-532 GCF_001635315.1 Oleiphilus sp. HI0123 | reverse complement strand
TACGATGTAGATCACGTGCTCAGCCAGATTACACGCATGGTCACCGATACGTTCCAAGGCACGTAGTACCCACATAACGCTGTGAATCTGGGAGATACTGCGAGGGTCTTCCATCATGAAGGTCATCAGTGAGCGAACCGCTGACTTGTACTCGGCATCGACAGCATGGTCTTCTTTCATAATATCCAGTGCCATATCGATATCGAAACGTGCAAAGGCATCGAGTGCACCATTGACCATTTGACCAACATGATCGCTGATGTGGCGAATTTCGACGTAGCCGCGAGGTGCTTTGCCCTCTTCAGTCAGGCGGATTGCCATTTTGGCAATCTTACTGGCTTCATCACCAATGCGTTCGATATCTGCAACCATTTTGATGATAGAAATGACTAAGCGAAGGTCACTCGCTGCCGGCTGACGTCGTGCAATCAACTGGGTACAGTCTTCGTCGATCAGTAACTCCATTGCGTCAACTTCTTGGTCTTTGTTACGGACCGTATCGGCGAGTTCGCTATTGTTGGTGATAAGAGCT
>NZ_LWGE01000830.1:0-1001 GCF_001635315.1 Oleiphilus sp. HI0123 | reverse complement strand
TAGCATCTTTTGATAAGCATTGAATCTTTTCCAGTGCGAATCGACGACACTAGGAGGAGCTTTAATAGATTGGATATGAGAGCGAATGTAACGAAGTTCCAAACCGGAAGCAGATAGGTCTTCACGTATCAGCTTATTTAGTCGACTCTCTAAAGGCTTTCTCGGCCCATTAAGTAAAGTCAGGTACTCGTTCTCTGCCGCAAGCGTAAGCAAAGCAGATTCTGCATAGCCGCCAAGAATATCCTTTTGAACTGCCGGATCGAGCAACAACTGATGGTAAGGTTCCAGCGAGAAGTGCAGCTTTAGATTAATATCGACCAGGTTTTCATCACGGCTTAGGAAGAACTCTCCTTCGCCTTTCACCTGAGGACTTTTTCCATCAATTTTGTTTTGCCACAGACCGCTGGCAACAGAACTTTCTTGCTCTATATTCTTACGGGCACTATCGGTATCAACACTCAAGATATTACTGTCTTGAAGAATGACTAGCCCTCCAAGCGGCCAAGGAGCCTTATAGTATAAACCTGGAGACAAGTGCTCATTATCAAAATGATGCAGGAGGTGGCCATAAGCAACGTGCCCGTGAGGTACGATACGAAAGCCACTGAGTAAATAAGCAGTGCCCAGCAATGCAGCAAATATCGCCAGGTTTGCAGGTTTTCTAAGCTGTTTAGAATGATGCTGGAGGTGCTGAACCGACGGCATATCCATCAGTTTATCCATCAACGATACTTGCTTCAGCTCTGCACCGGTAAGCAAACTCTTAATACCCGAAATCAAAAGCTCAAGGCCGGCTATCGTAACCATCACAGCAATAATCACTGCGACAATCTCATCGAGGTAGATACCTATCATTGTACCTATCAATGAAAGCAAGACCGCAATTGAAGAAAATACATCGAGTTGACTATGATAACCATCCGCCACCAGAGCCATGGATTTAGTTTCTTTACCTACCCAGGTTTTTAAACGAGACATTAACCAAGCAATCGCTATACATA
>NZ_LWGE01000829.1:0-5473 GCF_001635315.1 Oleiphilus sp. HI0123 | reverse complement strand
CACTACGATCACCAGATCACACATTTCCCCCATCATTTTGACACTGGAAACCTGCAAACCATGCCCGGGAATTAAAGCACCGATATTTTCTTCAATGGTTAGATAATAACCTTCATTAACCAGAAATTTTCTTAAACGACGCATCGTTTCTATGACCTGGGCACTGCCCATACGACCAATCAAACCGATATTACGAAAATGATCCATACCTTAACTAACCCTTATACTATGTAATAGCGTGATATATATGAGAGAGGACGATCGCTTCAAGAAGCACTCTACATTAGCCAATACTACACCGGCCGACACTAAGCACATAATAAATTAACAGACTCCAGACTTACAGCCTGAATACCGTTCTCACGACAATTCAGAGATTTGAACATGAGATTGTCTATGAAGACAGGAAACGCTGATAGGATTCACCAAATCCACGCCAGCCCTGTAGCCCGCCAGTATGAACAGCTAATACTCGCGCTCCCGCCTGGATTCTTCCTTGATGAATATACTCCGCCAGCCCATACATCATCTTTCCTGTATAAACAGGGTCTAGAACCAAACCATGCTCATCATAAACATCAGAAATAAATTCCGTCAGACGACTATTGATTTTGGCAAAGCCACCGAAATGATAGTGATGACATATTCTCCAAGGGTTAACCCTACTGGCACCTGATAACTGCCGCTCTACGCGATGCTCCAGGTCGTGAGCATTTTTTAGTGCAGAAAATCCAACACACTGGGCTCGACCAATATTTGCCTGAGCAATCCCTGCCAAGGTTGCGCCTGAGCCCACAGCACAAGCTATCAAGTCATAGTTAAGTTGCCCCGCATGATGCAAGGTATTAAATAAACTTTCGATTCCTAGCGTGCCTTGTCTACCTGCACCACCTTCAGGAACAACCCAGGCTTCGGGCATTGCCTCTTTATACATATCAGGTGTAGTGTTAGAAGCAGTGTGACGATACGTTTCACGATCAAGCCATTGAATCTTCATCCCCCACTTTTCGCAATCCTGCAGAGTAGGTGTCAAATCGCCGTGTGGTTCACCTCGAACAATACCGACAGAGTCCAGATTCAATTGATTTGCGGCATAAGCCAAGGCATGCAAATGATTTGAGTGGGCACCACCAAAACTTACAATTTGTGATTTGCCCGCCGCGACAGCCGCTAGTAAATGATGCTTTAGCTTGTACCATTTGTTCCCCGATATAAAAGGATGTACTTTATCGAGACGCAGACAGTCCAGGGTCACTAGCTGATCTTTCGCAATCTCCAGAGGAAAGGAGTGAACTTCGGGTAGTACATCAAATTGCACACCCAACTCAGCAGTAGTTTTATTATTAGCCAGCATAACCTTTATGACTCTCACACATGTCACTCACTCCTTCCTGAAAATCACCCGGTGCGCTAACCTTGCTTACACTCTTTCCGCAAACTTGACCTACGCCTTCGGCATGCTGGCAAATTGGCTGATCAAAGTGTTCTAACCAAGCTAGGTACTGCTCCTCCGTGACATAACATTTTGCCGCTACGAAAGCGTTTGGGTTATCAACATAATCACGAATTTCACTCGCCGTCATGGTGATATGCCCAGCACCCGGGTGGTAGGCAACGTAGACCACATCCAACGCTTTCAGGCGGTCAAACATACCTTCATTGGTGCTGCTAGCGCCACGAGACTCACTCAATTCCTCAAGCTCAGATCGCAGCTGCTCCTCACGTTCCTCTCGATAAGCAAGATCTAAATCTTTGCGATCTAACTGCTCCTTCAGGAGAACCATTTCAGCCTCCATTTTCTGACGCTCCAAGCGCTCCTTGTCACCCGCAGACGCACCTTTTAAGCGAGTCTCCAGTTTCGAAACTAGATCTGACTGATCACTGACCTGATCCTGAAGCTTTAAGAACTGATCATTTCGCTTACCTAGCTTGAGCTTTAGTTTTTCGTTTATCAGCTTAAGCTGTTCATTCGTTTGCTTAAGCTCTTGAATTTCATTCTTATAAGCATGCAGAATAATTTTCTGTTCACGATCTCCAAAATCAACATTTTGCTCACGACTAGACTCCAGAGTACGAATTCTTAGCCTCTGCTCCTTAAGCAAACGAGCCAACTTGGTTCGCTTTTCAACCTCTGTTTCCAAGCCCAAGTCATCCAACACCGGATCACTCGGTGAAAGAACTGGGATATCCGGCTCGGCTTTCTCAAATTGAAAGCGTAGTTTATTCAACTCGACCGCTTTCTTGAGTCGCAAGAAGTCATTCGACCCGGGCGTCATATCAGGATCCCATAGGTCGTTCAAATGCCAATTAATTGAACACTGCCCCCGGCAAGCCAAACGTATTGGCCCGCCACCTAAATCAGGCCCACTACCACTCACTTCAGCCAAGCGTTCAATTGGTACATTCCAACTTGCGTCAGCCTTGCCATCTTCGTCGAAATATAAAATGAAGAATACCAGCGCCTGGATCGTACCATCCTTGCCAATCACCGCATAAACTGCTTTAGCTTCTTGATCAGCGTAATCTGGTAAAGCACCCAAGCCGTCTAACATTGCCTCGAACTCCGAGAACATCAAATGTTTCGTTACTTGCTGATTTTCAACAAAGAAGACAGCCTCATATGAATCTGACTTTCTAAACCCCATAACTACCTCGTTAAGATGCGCATAGAAATTGCGCACCCAATAAATCTAAAACTACAAATCAGTTTAGTTGATAACCAAGGAAGCACACGTTTAAAAAAGAAAGGATATGTAACGCTGCCCGGACCTATTTCACAGATATAAAAAACTATATGAACTGAAGGTATTAAGGTATGAATAGCGATTGACGTAGATTCGTCTAGTTCAAGCAGTTTTATCGTGGGTGGTATTAATAAAAGCGGGGATAATTAGCTGGAGGGGAATATAGAAGGCAATGCTGTTACATCTCAACAGCATCGTCCTCAAACTCTTCATCGTCATATTCCAGCCATCCGGAATCCAATACTTCTTCTTCATATTCGTTCATTTCTATCTCCTTTTGATTGTTTCAAAAGCAAGCGTATAGAAGAAATATGACAGAAATAAGTCAGACATCTCAAGAAGTATATAATTTGAGGTTTTCTTATTGAGAAATGAGTAAGAGTTAAGGACTGTAAATTTAAATGGCGGACCGGACGGGATTCGAACCCGCGACCCCCGGCGTGACAGGCCGGTATTCTAACCAGCTGAACTACCGGTCCGCATACTTTAAATCTTACATTCACTACCTTCACACAAGAACAGTGCTAGTAGTGGTGGGTGGTACAGGGATCGAACCTGTGACCCTCGCCTTGTAAGGGCGATGCTCTCCCAGCTGAGCTAACCACCCATTTGGGTAGACCTAATTCTAACATTGTCACGCAGCACCTAAGATGCTCCTTTGTTAGAAACCACCTCTTTCAAGGTAGCAATCGAGTTGAAGTGTAAATGGCGGACCGGACGGGATTCGAACCCGCGACCCCCGGCGTGACAGGCCGGTATTCTAACCAGCTGAACTACCGGTCCGCAACAAACTTTACATTTCAATTTCAAATCTAAAAAAGATTTGGTGGGTGGTACAGGGATCGAACCTGTGACCCTCGCCTTGTAAGGGCGATGCTCTCCCAGCTGAGCTAACCACCCAACTCAATTGAGATGCGTATCTTAATGATTTCTTAGAAGCTGTCAATTAGAAATCAGCTTTTTTTTGCATAAATATGCAATTAATTTTCACAAGTCTCATATCTAGAAAAAACGTGAGGAAAAATCAAACAAACAGTTTAATTTTCAACCGATTAAATTAGATACTCCACCCATTTTTAGCGACTTTGCAGCCAGCCCTAATTCAAAGACTGACGAATCAGGTCCACATTCTCGCGCCGCTGCTCACTCATTTCTTTTTGTTCAGGCTCAGGCTCTTCTTTAGATTCGAGCTGAAAGTAAGCATACCACGGTTCACCATCATCGACCATTTCCTCCTCTCGAGGCACTGGAGCCGGCGCTATATTACCTGCTCTCGCTGCTCTTTCGAGACGATCTAACTCCAACTCTTCATTCAAGGTCAATTGAATTTTCGGCTCACGCCAAGGAGCCAACCAGTTTCGCCTTATTTTTCGCTTATCATCAATAGCGGCTAGATATTCATCAACATCATCCGCAAGCAGGTACAACTCCTGCTCCAAGGTTAAAGGCTTATCTCGTCGTAACTCCCGATACAAATCACTAGGCAGATAGAAAATCGGGAAGCCCCACATAAAGTTATTCGACCACGGCCAAATCACGGTAAACCAACCGTATTCTTGCATTGTGCCATCAAGTACCTCCTGAGCCTTATCAGCGTCAGTCGGGTGCCAAAACGAATGCGTCAAATAGCGAGTCTTGGGCATTTCCTTCATCGCCATTTCCCTTTCAACCAACTGCACATCGGCTGTTGCCATTTCATCTTCCGGCTCTATTAAAGAGTGCCTAATTTCAGGGAGCGACACCTCAGAATGTCGAATATAGGTAATCGACCCAGCGTCCAGATTCATACCAATATCAGCCTGTAAGTTAAGATCAAAAGCCATCATCACTTTATCATCGAAAGCTTCGAAACCAAATAACGGCATCAAGCTCTTGCGCACAGTAAAGTCATAACTTCCTGCTGGCAGCTCAACATAAGTGTAACTACCGGCACGAAGGTTAAAGATAATTTCGTCATTAATATAATAACTAGGTGCTTCCAGCTCTTCAGAGGCCCACTGACTGTTCGGCCGATAGAAGTAAACTAGTGCATTGGCTTCTTTATCCCACTCAGTATCATCGAGTTCCTTGAACATTTCGCCATCAGTATTGGGAAAATAGTAAGAACCCAGGTTTCGACCTGTCGACCAATAAATAGATGGATACCAACCTCTACCCTGCTTATGGAAAGGCTTCGAATAGGGCGCAGTAGTATCCGCCTTCACCTGACCAGAACTCAAAGCCAGCGGAAAAATCGCGCAGGCAAGCACAATAGAAAGCGCATAATAAAGAAAGGAGCGGGATGGTTTGCCCACAACGCTCTTTAATGATTGCTTAACCTCAGCAACGCGACCCAAGCTCACAGAGTAAGCGCTTCGTTGGCAAGTTTTGAAACTCACAATACCGTCCAATGTATCGTTTCCTATAGATGTACAGCTTTATATTTATTCGAGCAGCAAGACTAGCTACCCATCACAATCAGGCGGACAGTTTAACAGCTAGTTAATCTAATTTTTGCGATCTACCGCATGTCATCGAGAATCCGAATACCTGTAAAGACTATCTCACCCCGGGATTTGCACTAGAAGAAGACAATTTACCCAAGCTCGCCTCCAAATCAATGACTCTTTTTATAAGCTGGCGGCGACTTTCATCTATCGACAGCAAGCTTTCCTGGTTTTCTAATTGAACTTTGGCGCTATCACTCATACGAGCCTGTAGCGCAGCAATACGTTTTTCAAACTCTTGAG
>NZ_LWGE01000828.1:0-486 GCF_001635315.1 Oleiphilus sp. HI0123 | reverse complement strand
CTTTCCGCACCCTCCTTTGTTGCCAGTATATCCGGTTGCTCGAGCGCAAAGCCGCTTGATGATGTACCGAATCCGTAAAGATTGGAGTCGTCTGGCTGATGCAATTCTTGCTGATCCGCATGCTGCGAAGGCGAATGAGTATCGTAAGGAATTGAAAGAAAGCCTGATTGCTACAGCGCCGATTTTTTCAGAAATGCCTTACTTCATGAGTGAAGAGTTTACCATTGTCGATTGCTGTGTTTCTGCCTTGTTGTGGCGTTTACCGGTAATGGGAATTGAGTTAGATGATGTCCAGGCAAAACCGATTTCGAAGTATATGGATCGTATATTTCAGCGTGAGTCCTTTCAAGCTAGCTTGTCTGAACTAGAAAAAGAAATGCGACACTAAGTCGCTAAATAATGAGTAAAGGGGTGAGCGGAATGACTCCAAGTCGGCCATATCTGGTTCGAGCACTAAATGATTGGATTTTGGATAACGACATGACG
>NZ_LWGE01000827.1:0-1136 GCF_001635315.1 Oleiphilus sp. HI0123 | reverse complement strand
TATTCCGAAGTTCTTCCTAACGAAGTTTCTCTTAAAACTCGCCTGACGAAAGGCATCACCTTGAATGTTCCTCTGGTATCTGCCGCGATGGATACGGTGACTGAAGCTCCTTTGGCAATTGCCATGGCGCAGGAAGGTGGCATTGGTATCATTCACAAAAACATGACCGCTGAGCAGCAGGCGGCAACCGTTCGTGCTGTTAAGAAATTTGAAAGTGGTGTAGTGAAAGACCCTATTACCGTTGCTTCAAATATGACGGTACGAGAAGTGTTAGAGCTGACGGCAGCTAACAAAATTTCAGGTTTACCGGTTGTTGACGGTAAAGACTTGGTCGGTATTGTCACTGGCCGTGACATCCGCTTTGAAGGCAGTTTGGATACTAAAGTCTCAAGTATCATGACACCTAAAGATAAGCTGGTGACCGTAAAAGAAGGCGCTACTTCAGACGAAATTCGCGAGTTGCTGCATAAGCACAGAATCGAAAAAGTATTAGTGGTTAACGATAGTTTCGAACTAACCGGCCTTGTAACGGTTAAAGATATCCAAAAGTCGCAAGACTATCCAAATGCTTGTAAAGATGAAGCAGGACAGCTCAGAGTTGGTGCTGCTGTGGGTACGGGTGCTGGCACTGAAGAGCGCGTTGATGCATTGGTGCAGGCAGGTGTTGACGTGATTGTTGTCGATACGGCACACGGACACTCTAAAGGCGTTATTGACCGTGTTCGCTGGGTAAAAGAAAACTACCCGCAGGTGCAAGTGGTTGGTGGTAACATCGCAACAGCTGAAGCGGCGATAGCATTGGCTGAAGCAGGTGCAGATGCGGTTAAAGTCGGAATTGGCCCGGGCTCAATTTGTACGACACGAATTGTGGCTGGTATTGGTGTTCCTCAGGTTTCTGCGGTGGCTAATGTTAGTGCAGCTTTGAAAGAGCTTGATGTGCCTGTTATCGCTGATGGTGGTATCCGTTTCTCTGGTGATATTGCAAAAGCGATTGTAGCTGGCGCAAACAGTATTATGATCGGTAGTTTGCTAGCCGGTACTGATGAAGCCCCTGGTGAAATCGAATTATTCCAAGGTCGAAGCTATAAGGCTTATCGGGGAATGGGTTCTTTAGGAGCAATGGGCCAGTCTCAAGG
>NZ_LWGE01000826.1:0-782 GCF_001635315.1 Oleiphilus sp. HI0123 | reverse complement strand
CATGACACCCAGCTCTAAAAAACTTAGTGGCGATGCTGAAAAACGACTTGAAGCAATTGTTGCCTCGCAAGAACTTGGGGCGGGCTTCATGTTGGCAACGCACGACCTAGAGATACGTGGTGCAGGTGAACTATTAGGTGAAGAACAAAGCGGCCAGATTCAGAATATCGGTTTTACCCTATATATGGACTTGCTAGATCAAGCCGTTAAATCGCTTAAACAAGGAAAAGAGCTCGACCTTGAGAACCCAATGCATGGCACCGAGGTGAACCTGCGTATTCCCGCAATTATTCCTGACGAATATTTACCAGACGTACATATGCGTTTAGTACTCTATAAACGTATTGCTAACGCTGCCGATAAGGACGGCCTAAAAGACATTCAAGTCGAAATGATTGACCGCTTCGGTATGTTACCTGACGCTGTGAAAAACCTAATGCGTCAAACAGAGCTGAAGCTCAAAGCCGATCCTGTTGGCATCGATAAAATCGACGCAGGCGAGACCTCCGGTAGTTTTGAGTTTTCAAAAGACACGAAAGTCGACCCCTTGGCCATCGTTCAGCTAGTGCAAAAGAACCCGATAAAGTACAAGCTAGAAGGCGCCACAAAACTTAAGTTTGAGCTTGAGGCCAAGAACGCAGAAGAGAAATTAAGTGAGATTGAAGCGCTGATTGCGTTATTGAGCAAGGCCCCGACTTAGCCTCAGCTGTAGGCAGAGCCTTCCACGGCTCGCTGGCAGGTTAGCACGAGTCAGGTTCACAGCGAGATATATGCTTACTTAA
>NZ_LWGE01000825.1:0-757 GCF_001635315.1 Oleiphilus sp. HI0123 | reverse complement strand
CGGTATGCAGATCGGTTCAGCACTAGAGCTATTTATACTAAACGCAGCCTTAGCCTCACGTTTCTATCAAGAGCATAGGCAGCGAATAGCTGCGCAAGAAGCACGATTACTGGAGCAACTTGAGCGCAGAGAAACCGAACAGAAGCTATTAAACAAGTCTTTATCTGATCCCACGACCCACTTGCCAAACCGCTCCTGCTTTGAGCAGCAGGCTAATTTGGTTATTGAGTCTCGTGGGAATAAACGGATCGCTATTTGTGTGATCGAAATCCTTCGTTATATGGAGATCAGTCGTACCTTGGGTCACCATAATACTGATTTAATGCAGGTCGAGGTGGCTCAGAATTTCGCTGCATTGTCGGTTAATATGCCAGGTATCGTCAAACTTCAGGGGCCTTCCGAGGAAGCATTAATTTGTTCTTTGGAGCCAGGCTCATTTGTGATGCTCGTTGAGGCAGAGCTTGCGGAAAGCCACACAGAGCAGGTAAATGAAATTCTAAAGCAGGCAATGCAACCAATTGAGTTTAAGGAGATGCGTCTGGAACTGCGTCCGGTAATTGGTGTGGCTGTTTGTCCTGAGCACGGTTTGAACACCGAAACTTTATTGCGCCATGCCCAAGTAGCTGCAGACTCATCGGAAGCACTTGAGCGACACCTTTCTTACTATCGCCCTGAATATGATCAATACAATGCGCGCCGCTTGATGATGGTTTCTGAATTGAAGGAAGCGATCAAGAATGATCATCTGGCTTTGTAC
>NZ_LWGE01000824.1:0-737 GCF_001635315.1 Oleiphilus sp. HI0123 | reverse complement strand
TTATTCTTGTAATGACAGCATCCAAATCATTAAGTATCGTTCCTCCGCGATAATGCGCTTCAGGTTCCAGTGCATCCAGTTTCAGAATAATCGCCGTACAGTTATCAGGTGTGAGCGCCCGATCATAGACAAGCGAGTTGTTAAAAGCTCTAGTGGCGTCTCAGAAACCCGTTTTGTTGTGCAAGCGCCACTAAAAATTGGTGAAATGATTTGGGAAGTAGAGTTAACGCTTGCTAATAGAGACTCCATGGGTTTCAGAATGCTTCTTGGGAGAGAAGCTATGGTAGGCCGGATGCTTGTTGACCCTGAACAAGAAGACTTGATGGGTGCAATTTCACAAGAAACAATCGATGGATATTATGGAAAAAAGGAACCTGAAAAGAGTGGTCTTAAGATCGCCCTGCTCGCAAGCAATGAAGAGCTGTATAGCAACCAGAGATTACTGGAGGCTGGCGAAGAGCGAGGCCATGAAATGGTTTTCCTCAATGTTAAGCAATGCTATATGAAACTGGATGCACTGGAACCTGAAGCGCATTATCGCGGAGGAACGATACTTAATGATTTGGATGCTGTCATTACAAGAATAAGACCTAGCGTGACATTTTACGGAACCGCATTAGCTCGCCAATTTGAAAGCATGGGGATCTATACAACGAACTCCTCAGCTGCAATTTCACAGTCCAGAGACAAACTGTTCTCTTTGCAACTCATGCTCAAGAGTGGCATCAATATTCCAA
>NZ_LWGE01000823.1:0-453 GCF_001635315.1 Oleiphilus sp. HI0123 | reverse complement strand
ATATGGCGCTAGATGACTGGTTTCCGCTGGAAGCTGTATCAAATGAAGCCTGAGATGGGCCAACAGGGACACCGTTCAATACAAGGTCGCCCGTTGCTAGGGCGTTAGCGCCAACTGTAGATCCGATAGCGCCACTATTGCTGCCGCTAAACGTGCCAACTGCCAGTCCCGTGTTGGATATAAAGCCGGTTGTGCTGTCGAGTTCAATCGGGCCTCCATCACTAGATATTAAAGTAAATGTACCTGTATAGACTCCATCAACGCCTAAGCCGACTGATTCGGTAGTAGCTCCGTCGTCTTCTAAAATGATGTTGCGGCCATCTTGTGCTACAAGCTGGATACCCACTGTTGGGTTGCCGTCAAAGATAGCCTCAACTCCAGTTTGACCGGAGCTCAAGTTTATTGAGTTGGCAACACTCTGTAGGTTTGCAATATCCTCTATATTTGCGCTAG
>NZ_LWGE01000822.1:0-1191 GCF_001635315.1 Oleiphilus sp. HI0123 | reverse complement strand
ATAAAACCACTCTTCAACATAATATCAAAGCGTAGAGCAATACGTTGATGCAGCTCGGAACGATCACTCGGTGCAATTGAGAGGTTAATGAATTCATAGGGGGCTGGCGGAATTGCGCCACTCTCTGATTGACTTTGCTGATCCTGCCAAAACTGAGTCAGCGTCTTTCCTGTTACCCGAAAAACCTCCAAAGCTCTTTGAAGACGCTGGGAATCAGTTGGTTTTAGGCGCGCGGCAGATTCGGGGTCGACTAGCGCCAGCTGCTCATGAACATAAGGCCAGCCATGCTTTTCAGCATCAAGAGATATCGCTGCGCGAACCTTGTCATCAGCACAAGGCAAGGATGCGATACCATTCTGCAAAACTTTGTAGTACATCATCGTACCGCCCACCAATAAAGGTGTGCGTCCACGACTTGTTATTTCCTGCATCTCTCTTAGCGCATCATCATAAAACCGAGCTACCGAATAACTGTCTTTAGCAGCAATAATATCAATCAGTCGGTGTGGAGCGCGCGCCAACAATTCTTTTTCGGGTTTTGCCGTACCGATATCCATGCCTCGATATATCAAGGCAGAGTCCACACTGATAATGTCGCAAGCTAAGGTTTCATGAAGAGAGACTGCCAGGTCTGTCTTACCCGCCGCTGTCGGCCCCATTAGACAAATTGCACTAGGCAAGCTCATTGATAAAGCCTTAAAGAAGGTATTCGCAACATCTTAACGCCCCCGCAGAAATAACTTATCCAGCTCACCCATAGACAGTGCGGTCCAGGTTGGGCGGCCATGGTTACACTGACCACTGCGCTCAGTTTCTTCCATATCTCTCAGCAAAGCGTTCATCTCCGGTATCGTCAACGATCGATTGGCCCTTACCGAACCATGACAAGCCATAGTCGACATCAACTCATTCGCTTTTGCCTCTAGCTGGTCGGAGTATCCGTGCGTAATCATATCACTCAACAAGTCTCTTACTATCTGATCAACATTCACCTGCTGAAGTATCACTGGCACCTGACGAATCACGATACTTTCCGGACCAGACCGTTCTAGGCCCAAACCAAATTGCTGTAAGTCCCCGGCACAATCTGCAGCAACAGTAGCCTGTCGTTAACTTAAAGAGATATTCAGCGGCACAAGCAGGGGCTGAGCCTTGATTCCATCACTATAAAAATCATTTTTCATTCGCTCA
>NZ_LWGE01000821.1:0-377 GCF_001635315.1 Oleiphilus sp. HI0123 | reverse complement strand
AGAAGCTAGCAAACGTCGTGAATAAATAGCTAGCAGGTCACTTTCCTTACTAAAGCCCGACTAATCATTCTGACCTTCATGTTGAGGGGCAAACGCTTAAGGTTTGTTCCCACAATACCCTTCGTAAATCGGGTCTGTTTACTGTAATCAATATTTACATCTAACACGACTGGCTGACCCGCTTTGCTGATTCTCCAAGCTTCATCCAACATTTCATCTATATCGGAATTCTCATCGATCCGGACATAAGCTGCGCCAGTAGCCATCGCTACACCCTGCATTCTCGTATCCGCAAGAACCGAACAAGTTTTCCTGTTATACGGCACCTCTTGAGCTTGTGATATTTGGGATAACTCGCCATCATTAAATATGGTAAA
>NZ_LWGE01000820.1:0-442 GCF_001635315.1 Oleiphilus sp. HI0123 | reverse complement strand
CGACCGAGTTGAGAAGATGCGTGCCGATAAAACGCTAACGCGCTTTGGCCCAATGTACCATGCAGAGCAGTTGGGTGGTGCACTGTCACTTGCCGGTATGGCGATACCGGAAGAGCGCTTTGATGAAGTAGCTGAAATCGTCAATGGCTTTCCCGAGATTGCTCACAACTACAAACGGACTCACGAATTGAATATGTGGTTTGTGATTGCAACTGAGGAACAGGAAGGTAAAGGGCGAGTGATCGAAGAAATTGAACGTCAGACAGGATTTAAGGTCTACGACATGNCGAAGAAGGAGGAGTTCTATGTTGGATTCTATCTCGACCTCGAATGATTTTTATCGCCCTCAAGCGGAGGACTTACCTATGGAGGAGGAAGAAAACTACTCACTATCGAGTATAGATCGCGAGTTGATCGTCTTGACTCAGGAGGGTTTGCCTCT
>NZ_LWGE01000819.1:0-10914 GCF_001635315.1 Oleiphilus sp. HI0123 | reverse complement strand
GAAAATCTGAGCGATCGCTTATCAGAGAGTCTTAAAAAAGTTACCGGCAAAGCCCGCTTAACTGAAGATAATATTAAAGGAACTTTGAGAGAAGTTCGAATGGCATTGCTTGAGGCTGATGTGGCTTTGCCAGTCGTTAAACAATTTATTGGGCAGGTTAGAAAGCGCGCGATTGGTTATGAAGTCATGCGTAGCTTATCGCCCGGTCAGGCATTTATTAAGATAGTGAATGCTGAGCTGGTTGAAATGATGGGGGCTCAGTCAGAAGGCTTGAGTTTAAATGCCCAACCTCCGGCTGTTGTTTTGATGGCGGGTTTACAGGGTGCGGGTAAGACTACCTCTGTTGCCAAGCTGGCTCGTTACTTGTCTGAGCGGGAAAAGAAAAAGGTAATGGTTGTGAGTGCGGATGTTTATCGTCCTGCGGCGATCAAGCAGCTTGAAACATTGGCTGGAGAGGTGGGAGCGAACTTCTTCCCGAGCACCACTGATCAGAAACCAATCGATATTGCTAATGCAGCGATATCTGAAGCCAAGAAAACCTTTTGCGATGTCTTGATTGTCGATACAGCGGGTCGATTGGCTATAGATGATGAAATGATGCTTGAGATTAAAGAGTTGCATCAGGCGATTACTCCGGTAGAAACCTTATTCGTTGTTGACTCTATGACGGGGCAGGATGCAGCAAATACTGCGAAGGCCTTTGATGAGGCTCTGCCATTGACGGGTGTTATTCTGACAAAAGCTGATGGCGACTCCCGTGGTGGTGCGGCATTGTCTGTGCGCCATATTACCGGCAAGCCTATCAAGTTTATGGGGATGGGTGAAAAAGTCGATGCATTAGAGCCGTTTTATCCGGATCGTTTGGCTTCTCGAATTTTGGGGATGGGTGATGTTCTGACTCTGATTGAAGAGGCTGAGCGTAATCTTGATAAGAAGAAAGCTGAAAAACTTACTAAAAAGATCAAAAAGGGTAAATCCTTTGATTTAGAAGATTTTCGCGACCAGTTGCAACAAATGAAAAACATGGGTGGTGTTGGTAATTTGCTGGATAAGTTGCCGGGTATGGGGCAGATGGCAGAGGCTGCACAACAGCAAGTTAATGATAAGTCTTTAGGGCAGATGGAAGCGATTATATCCTCGATGACGCCCAAAGAACGTCGCTTCCCTGATACTGTTAACAATTCTAGAAAACGTCGTATAGCGGCAGGTTCAGGTACGCAGATTCAAGATATTAATCGTCTGTTAAAGCAGCACAAGCAAATGCAAAAGATGATGAAGAAATTTTCTTCTAAAGGCGGTATGGCGTCGATGATGAGGGGGATGAAAGGAATGATGCCTCCAGGCGGCGGTGGACCGTTTTAAGTGTTAAGAAAAACTGGAAATCGCAGCAGGGCGCTCTGAATTATTGCGATATTGTAAAAAAACAGAAATTAGTGTTTTCAATTCTAGAGTAATGCTCTAGAATATGCGCCCTTTCGAGCGCCGTCATCCTGCTTTGCGGGTGTGGTGTGGGAATTTTTTAACTGGAATCAGGATTTACAACGAATGGTTACTATCCGTTTATCTCGTGGTGGCTCTAAGAAGCGCCCATTTTATCATCTAACAGTTACAGACAGCCGTTCTTCACGTGATGGTCGTTATTTGGAACGTGTTGGTTTTTTCAATCCTTTGGCACGTGGCCAGGAAGAACGTTTAAGAGTTGATTCTGACCGTGTTCAGCACTGGTTAGATAAAGGTGCTCAGACTTCTGACCGAGTTAAGACACTTTTGAAAGAGTCTGCTAAAGCTGCGTAAGGCCGTTTAAGTAGTCTGGAAAGCTAACATTGATACCGGCTGGAAATAATTACTCATGAGCAAAGCTACAGAAAAAGCTGTAATGGGTAAGATTACCTCGGTATACGGTGTTAAGGGTTGGGTGAAGGTGTTTTCCTATACTCAGCCTAAAGAAAATATTTGCCAATATAAAAATTGGACTCTCGAAGGTGGCAGCAAGAACGGATCGGTAACCGTGCTTAGCTGCAAAGCTCATGGCAATGGTCTGGTCGCCCAGTTAAAGGGGTGTCATGATCGCGATGAGGCTAAGCAGTATTGTGGTTCGTTGATTTCTGTACCTCGAGAAGAATTGCCGGAACTGCCTAGCGGTGATTACTACTGGCATCAGCTTCAAGGTCTGAAAGTATTTGCTTCAGGGTCTGATGTAGAAGAGAAGGTTTTACTTGGTCGTGTTGATCATTTGATTGAAACCGGATCTAACGATGTTTTGGTAGTAAAAAAGTGTAAGGATAGCTTGGACGGTAGGGAGCGATTAATTCCTTACTTGCCAGATCAGGTTGTCTTGGCGGTAGATCTGGAAGCAGGATCCATTGAAGTTGATTGGGATCCGGAGTTTTAGTTTGTAAAGCGCTGATTGCGGTACTTGCGGGGCGTTTTTATATAGGCACTACTTAATCAGTTCTGTAAATCAGTTCTGGCATAAGGGATTAGTTCTTTAAGTGGTGCAAAGATAGAAACTTGCTGGTCAATGTGGTGTGACTGGCTTAGAGATGTGAATGTATGCATTTTGGACTGGTTACGCTTTTTCCTGAAATGTTTCGCTCTCTAGAAGATCATGGTGTCGTTGGGCGGGCAGTAAAGAAAGGGCTAATAGCTCTGGATTATTGGAATCCTCGAGAGTTCACCCATGATAAGCACCGTACGGTCGATGATAGACCTTATGGTGGTGGCCCGGGAATGTTGATGAAAGTGCAGCCTTTGCAGGATGCTATTCACGACGCTAAGGCAAAGA
Source organism: Oleiphilus sp. HI0123 (assembly GCF_001635315.1). Lineage (NCBI taxonomy): Bacteria > Pseudomonadati > Pseudomonadota > Gammaproteobacteria > Oceanospirillales > Oleiphilaceae > Oleiphilus > Oleiphilus sp. HI0123. Next base: position 8,129 of record NZ_LWGE01000819.1, on the reverse strand, counting down.
TGGTGCAGGACCTAAAGCACGATCAGCCCGAGAAGGTGGTATCACTACGTACTGTATACCTGTCACCTCAAGGACAGCGCCTAGACCATAAGAAAGCTGTGGAACTGGCTGAATATGACGGATTGATTTGCGTCTGTGGTCGATATGAGGGAGTTGACGAGCGCTTAATCGAAGCTGAAATTGATGAAGAAATATCAATTGGTGATTTCGTATTGAGTGGTGGTGAGCTTGCTTCAATGGTATTGCTGGATACCATTTCCAGGTTAATACCTGGGGTATTGGGGCATAGTGAGTCGGCAACCGAGGATTCGTTTGCTAGTGGTTTGTTGGATTGTCCTCACTATACTCGTCCAGAAGTTTTTATGGGTAAGCCGATTCCTGATGTTTTGATGTCGGGTAATCATGAAAAAATTCGCCGCTGGCGCCTTAAACAATCCTTGGGGCGAACATGGCAGCGACGTCCAGAGTTGCTGGACAAAATAGAATTAGATAGCGAGCAGCAGACTCTGTTGCAAGAATTTATTAGAGAAGTGAATCGGTAGGCCTGAGGCTTTAGGTTTATCATTTTTAGGAGTGTAAAATGAGCAGCAAGAATAACATTATCAGCGCCTTAGAAGCTGAGCAAATGACGGCAGAGATTCCAGAATTCGGCCCTGGTGATACAGTCGTTGTTCAAGTAAAAGTTAAAGAAGGTAACCGTGAGCGTCTACAGGCCTATGAAGGTGTTGTTATCGCTAAGCGCAACCGTGGTCTTAACTCTTCTTTCACGGTTCGTAAGATTTCTTACGGTGTTGGTGTTGAGAGAACATTCCAGACTTTCAGTAAGCAGGTTGATAGCATCGAAGTTAAGCGTCGTGGTGATGTTCGTCAGGCTAAGTTGTACTACTTGCGTGAGCTAAGTGGTAAGGCTGCTCGAATTAAAGAGAAGTTGAGCTAAGTTTTAATACTGCTTAATTTATCTTTTAAAAAAGGCAAGTGGCTTTAGGGCGCTTGCCTTTTTTGCTTTCTCCTTGGTGGTGAATGGGTGATGACGTATACAGAGCGTTTTCTTGACACTTTGTGGCTAGAGAATGGGCTAAGTGACAATAGCTTGTCTGCTTACCGATCCGATTTAAAGCAATTTGCTTCGTGGCTCCATAAAAAGCGCACTTTAGAGCTACATCAGGCTGGCGAAAGTGATATCTATGATTATCTATCGGACTGCTTGGAAAGAGGGCTTAAGTCTTCGTCCAGTTCACGCTTATTATCCTGTTTAAGGCGCTTCTACCGCTTTCTAGTGCGCGAAAACATAATCGCCATAGACCCAACACTCAATATAGATAACCCCAAGTTGCCGCGTATGCTGCCCAGTTCTCTTACTGAAGCAGAGGTTGAGAAGTTATTGGCGGCTCCGGACGTTTCTGAGGTGCTTGGCTTGCGTGATAGGGCAATGTTAGAGGTTATGTATGGCTCCGGCCTAAGGGTGTCAGAATTGGTATCCCTGAATTTTGAGCAACTAAATGTCCAGCAAGGCTTAATTCGTTTATTTGGAAAGGGTGGTAAGGAGCGTTTGGTTCCTGTGGGGGAGCCGACCTTGGATTGGCTGGACGAATACTTGTCGAAAGCCAGGCCAGAGCTAGCGGGCTCATCTGGGTGTCACGTCATCTTCCCAAGTTCTCGATCACAGCAAATGACAAGGCAAACATTCTGGCATCGAATTAAAAAGTATGCGATTGAGTCCGGTATTAACAAAAAATTATCACCTCATACCTTAAGACATGCTTTCGCAACTCATCTCTTGAATCATGGTGCAGACTTGCGTGTTGTACAGCTATTACTGGGGCATGGAAATTTGTCAACAACTCAGATTTACACTCATATAGCTAAACAGCGCTTATACGATTTACATCAAGATTTTCATCCTAGAGCCTAGTACTACATAACAAAATGTTAACGATAAGTTCTTGTAGATGAACTTAATTCCGTTTAGCTTGTCATACAAATAATGTTCAATTAAAAAACGGCTTGGTTTTTTGCCAAGCCTTACATAGGTTTTAATTATAGAGGTTTGTATGCGTTTAGTTCGGTATATTATCTGTCTAAGTCTGCTGTTTTCGCTCACGGCGAATGCTGATGAGGCTCAGGTTCGAAAAAGCTTATCCGAGGCAATGCCGGGTTTGAAATTGAGCTCGGTCGAGATGAGTGAGATTGTTGGTATGTACCGGGTTACAACCTACTCAGGTGAAGCTTTATTTGTCAGTTCTGATGGTAAGTTCTTTCTAACCGGTGATCTGTATGCAACGAAGACAGGGCGAATTGAAAACCTGACTGAAAAGCGTCGCGAGACCGCCAGAATTGAGCAAATTTCTTCAGTTCAGGGTAAGGATAAAATTGTATTTCCTGCAAAGGGTGAAACCAAGGCTCGTATAGCAGTATTTACTGATATTGATTGTGGTTATTGCCGTAAGCTTCATAGAGAAATTCCAGCTTTGAATGATATGGGGATAGAGGTTAGTTATCTGGCATATCCGCGTGCAGGTGTTGGGAGTGACTCATATGGTAAATACGTATCAGCATGGTGTGCTGAAGATAAGCTCGAAGCGATGACTGATGCTAAGAATGGTAAGTCAATTCCCGAAAAGACTTGCGCCAACCCTGTACAGGACCAGTATATGTTAGGGCAGGCAATGGGAATAAGTGGCACGCCGGCAATTGTTTTAGAAAGTGGTCGTTTAATTCCAGGTTATTTAAATGCCCAAAAACTTGGGAAAGCGCTTGGTGTTCTATAGTTGCTAGCTAATAAAAAAAGGCCCTCATCGGGCCTTTTTTTATCGCTGTCGAATTTAACACCTAAACCCCTTGTCTTTTCTGCGTGAGTCGCATTCTTTTTTGATGTTGTTGCAGCGCTGAGCTCCGGCTGGAGAAAGTTTGTTGTAGTCACAGTCACGATAAGCTTTTCTAAGTTCCGCGTCACTATAGCCGCTAAAGGCGCCACCACATGAAGAAAGTAAGGTGCTGAAGATAATAAAGCAGATGCCGGTTAAGTATTTAGTCATGGATTTGATTCTTGTTTATTTAAGTTTTCAGAAGTATAGCTGTGAAGAAATGATCTGCTAGTAAAAAATATGCGGGTCTCAAAATAAGTTGTGGTGCCATTCTTTTTCTTTGATGAAAAGGTATACTATGCGCCAAAATATTTTAAGGCTACAGGGTAGCAGCTATTTAGTCGTTGCTTTGCTTTAAGTCAGAATGAATTCGTGATCGTGAGGAATATATCTTGAGCTCCGTTAAGATTGGAATATGTGGTCTAGGTACCGTCGCTAGTGGCGTGATTAATGTCTTGAAACGAAATCAACAGGATATTACTGCCCGAGCAGGCTGTCAGGTTGAGGTGATTCAAGTCGCCTCTAGAAAGCTTAAAGATAATTGTGACCTTAGCGGTATCGAATTTTCGACGAATGTAATGGATGTTGTCAATAACCCTGATGTGGATGTGGTAGCAGAATTAATTGGTGGCTATGATCTTGCTAAAGACATTGTTTGTGCTGCGATTAAAAATGGCAAGCATGTTGTCACGGCTAACAAAGCGCTTATAGCTGAGCACGGAAACGAAATTTTTGCGCTGGCTGCCGAGCATAAAGTAGTTGTTGCCTATGAGGCGGGGGTCGCTGGTGGAATTCCGATTATAAAAGCGCTTCGAGAAGGTTTAGCTGCAAACAAGGTTAATTGGCTTGCGGGTATCATCAACGGTACAGGAAATTTTATTCTTACGGAAATGAAGGACAAAGGGCGAGATTTCCAAGATGTGTTAAAAGAAGCGCAAGATCTTGGTTACGCTGAAGCAGATCCAACCTTTGATGTCGAAGGTATTGATGCTGCGCATAAGTTAACTATTCTGGCATCCGCAGCGTTTGGTGTTCCTTTAGAGTTTGAAAAAGCCTTTACTGAAGGCATTAGTAAAATTGCACCAGCTGATGTCGTTAATGCCCATGCTTTAGGTTATAACATAAAGCACTTGGGTATTACGCGTAAGCATGAAAATGGTTTTGAGCTTCGAGTTCATCCGACGTTAATCCCTCAGGACCAGCTGATCGCTAAAGTCGATGGCGTAATGAACTCGGTATTGGTCGATGGTGATGCGGTTGGTCAAACATTGTACTATGGTGCCGGTGCTGGCTCAGAAGCAACAGCTTCAGCGGTAATTGCGGATATTATTGATATCGCACGAATAGGCGATAATAAAGGCTTTGTACCGGTTCCTTACCTTGGCTTCAGCGCTGACAAGATTCAAGACTTATCGGTACTGCCAATCGAAGAAATATCTTCTGCGTATTACTTGCGTGTTACTGCTGAGGACCACCCGGGCGTATTGGCCAAGATCGCGTCGATTATGAGTGACCTGGGGATTAATATTGAGTCAGTGATGCAAAAAGAAACCGACCGAGAGGGTGATTGCATTCCGCTTGTATTATTGACCCATGAAGTGCAAGAGAAGCAAATTAATACTGCTATAGAGCAGATAGAAGCGCTTGAAACGACAAGAAAAGAAGTCGTGAAGATACGCGTTGAGCACTTTAACCATTAATTAGAAGAACCTGAAGGCAGAGCCTTCTTGTTTACGATAGAAATTTTGCTTGGATAGATAAACGTGAAATATATTAGCACACGCGGCGAAGCGCCCCCTTTATCATTTGAAGATGTTTTGTTGACTGGTTTAGCGCCAGATGGTGGGCTCTATGTACCCGAAACCTTACCTCGTTTTACTCAGGAAGAAATCGCATCCTGGGCAGGCCTTCCATACTCTCAGTTAGCTTTCAATGTTATGTACCCCTTTGTTGAAGGTGAAATTCCTGAAGATGATTTCAGGGACATGGTTGAAAAAACCTATGAGGTGTTTGATCACTCTGCCGTCGCACCTTTAGTGCAAGTGGATGCTAACGAGTGGGTGATGGAGTTATTCCGCGGTCCTACACTGGCATTTAAAGACTTTGCCTTACAGCTACTAGGTCGCTTGTTGGATTATGTGCTTAAGAAAAGAAATGAGCGTGTAGTTATTATGGGTGCGACTTCTGGCGATACTGGTTCTGCCGCGATAGAAGGCTGTAAACACTGCGACAACGTCGACATCTTTATTTTGCATCCGCATAACAGAGTATCGGATGTACAGCGTAAACAAATGACGACGGTATTGGGTGATAACGTTTTCAACATTGCTATTGAAGGTAACTTCGATGACTGTCAGCACATGGTTAAAAACAGCTTTGCTGACCAGTCCTTTTTAGAAGGTACTCGCCTGGTTGCTGTGAATTCAATAAACTGGGCGCGAATTATGGCTCAGATTGTCTATTACTTCAGTGCATCCTTAGCGCTTGGTGGCCCTCATAGGAGTGTTGCTTTTTCGGTTCCAACTGGTAATTTTGGCGATATTTTTGCGGGTTACTTAGCTCGGAATATGGGTTTACCTATTAGTCAGTTAGTTGTTGCTACTAACAAAAATGACATTCTGCATCGTTTTATCAGTGCTAATCACTATAAAATGCAGCCTTTAGAGCACACACTTTCCCCAAGTATGGATATTATGGTCTCAAGCAACTTTGAGCGTTTAATGTTCGACTTATATGGACGCGACGGAAAGGCTTTGGCGAAGCAGATGGCATCCTGGAAAACTGACGAAGGTTCCGTAGAAGAGTATCGCTGGCGTGCTGCCAGAAAGCTCTTTGATAGCTGGTCTCTGAATGATGAGCAAACATGTCAGTTGATTAAGGATGTTTACGAAGAGACTGAATACTTGATTGATCCACACACTGCTATTGGTGTGGGTGCCGCACGCGAGTGCCGCCGTGATGGCAGTATACCAATGATTACCTTGGCTACTGCACACCCTGTTAAGTTTCCTGAAGCTGTCGAGAAGTCCGGGCTTGATGTAGCGCCAGAGCTTCCCCACCATATGAAAGACCTTTATGATAGGGAAGAGCGTTATGAGGTTCTTCCAAATGACATGGCTAAAGTACATGCCTTTGTCGCAAAGCACAGACGCGGCTAAGCATATCTGTGATTAAAAAAGCCGGACGCTGTTCCGGCTTTTTTGTGGCTTATGTAATTCACTTCGTCGGTTCTTACTTTTACCAAACAGGCTCCAATGATGAAAATAGTTAGACGCACGCTCTCGGAAGGGGCTCCGGTGATGGACGGGTTTTCGCCATTATTAAGCCGGATTTATCAGGCGAGAGGGGTGCACAGTGCGAAAGAGTTAAGCTATCAACTTGCTGACCTGGAATCATCATCTTCTCTAAAAGGCCTGAACGAGGCGCTTGAAGTTTTATATAATGCGCTCGTTGCACAGCAGCATATCTTAATTCTTGGAGACTTTGACTGCGATGGTGCGACGAGTACAGCCTTGGCTGTTCTTGTACTTCGAGAGATGGGGGCGAAAGAGTGCTCTTATATTGTGCCCAACCGTTTTGAATTCGGCTATGGCCTGACGCCAGAAATCGTTGACTATGCTGCAAAATTAAAGCCTGACCTAATCGTTACTGTTGATAATGGTATTGCTAGTGAAGCAGGCGTAGAGCGGGCCAAGTCACTCGGTATTAAGGTTTTGGTTACTGATCATCACTTGCCGGGAGATACCCTACCTAAAGCTGATGCAATCGTGAATCCAAATCAACTCGGTTGTGAATTTCCCAGCAAAAATGCCGCAGGGGTAGGGGTTATATTTTATGTTTTAAGTAGTCTTAGAACCTTGCTTAAAAAGAGACAATGGTTTGAACAGAGACAGCTTAAAGAACCCAATATGGCTTCATATCTTGATTTGGTTGCTTTGGGGACTGTCGCTGATCTGGTGGCGCTCGATCACAACAATCGCGTACTGGTTTCCCAAGGGCTTAAACGTATTCGGGCAGGTTATTGTCGTCCTGGAATCAAAGCGCTTTTGTCGCTCGCGGGTAAGGAGTTGTCGGGCGTTAAATCGAGTGATATGGGGTTTATCGTTGGTCCGCGGCTAAATGCGGCGGGTCGCCTTGATGATATGTCACAGGGTATCGAATGCCTATTAGCTGATAGCGAGGTTAGGGCAATGTCTATCGCGCAGCGCCTGGACCAGCTGAATGTCGAGCGCAAGCGCATTGAAGCCGAAATGAAACAGGATGCTGAAGCCCAGGTACAAAGCATTCTGGACAAGTCTACGGAAAGCTTGGCTCTTGAGAACTTGTCGTGGGGGTTGAGCTTATATGAGCCACATTGGCACCAAGGTGTCATTGGGATATTAGCTTCACGTATCAAAGAGCTATTTCATCGGCCCGTAATCGCTTTTGCGCCTGCTAGCGATGATCCGCTGATTCAGAATAGGGAGCTAAAAGGATCTGCGCGCTCTATACCCGGGCTTCATATGCGCGATGCTCTGGACCTGGTATCTAAGCGCCACCCAGAGCTGATTAAAAAGTTTGGTGGCCATGCGATGGCGGCGGGTTTGTCGATTGATGAAGCGAGCTATCCGCATTTTAATGAAGCGTTTGACCAAGTCGTAAGAGAGTTATTGAGGGAAGAGGATATGGAGTCGGTTATCCTTACCGATGGCCCATTGAATGAGTATGAGTCAACAGTTCAGCAAATAAGAGAGCTTGAAGCTGCTGGGCCTTGGGGTCAACGCTTTCCAGAACCTTGTTTTGAAAATACCTTTGAATTGGTACAGAGCAGAGTATTAAAAGAAAAACACCTCAAGCTAGTATTAAAAATGGAAGGTGGTCATGAGTTGTTTGACGCGATTCAATTTAATAGTCCATGGGTAAGTCAGCACTTGCCTGAAATGGCTAGAGTGGTCTTTAAACCGGGAATAAACGAGTTTCGAGGGCGAGTAAGTGTTCAATATATTATTGAGTATTTAGAGCCAGTTTCATGATTATTATCGTAAAAGCAGGCGTTCTTTCTTTGGAATAGAGCTTCGAATTTCTCTTTTACCAATCTATTGCCTATACTTTTTCCATATTTCTTGGACGAAAGAACGAGTGCTATGAAGCAGGAAAGTAAGAAAATTGTTGGCCCTTCAATGAAGCGAAGAGATCCAAGAACGGAACAAATCACCAAAGAACTATCAGAAGATCTTTCAACTAATAAGCATACTCAGCACCAGGATGACTGTGCTAGAGCTGAAC
>NZ_LWGE01000818.1:0-434 GCF_001635315.1 Oleiphilus sp. HI0123 | reverse complement strand
TCCTTCAAAAGCTCCAATTCATCTTCATATAAATTCAGATCTGCAAATACGGTATCTTGCAAAGCTGTATCTATCGCAGCTTCTTCACCCGATAACATTGCTTGAGCTAACTTAGCAGCACCATTAGTCACCATCGCTTGGTCACGATTGCTTTGGGCATTTTGATAGTCAGCATAGTAATGAACAGATTCCTGAACGATTGCGGGCATTTTCCATTTTCTGACCACGACTTCGCCATATTTCACATGATAAGCAGATTCGATTACCCCTACTTCATCTAATGAAATAGATACGTCATGCCATTCCGAGTAGTCAAAGATGGTCTGAAGGATAACCGGTTTGCCAATGCTATGAAGCAAACCGCATAGAAAGGCGGCTTCGACATTTTTCTTGGCAACTCGCGCAACCTCTTTTCCCCAAAAGGCTGTACATAA
>NZ_LWGE01000817.1:0-656 GCF_001635315.1 Oleiphilus sp. HI0123 | reverse complement strand
TTACAGTGTGTCGAAAATGAAACCCCTGTATTTGCATCTTGTTTTGGTTTTCAGTTAGCTGCCCAAGCATTGGGACGTGAAATTATTGATGACAAAGAAAATTACGAGATGGGCACTATCCCAATATCTCTCACCGAACATGCTGCTTCAGATCAGGTCTTTCGTGGCATCAGAAATGACTTTCTCGCAGTATCGGTTCATCAGCAAAAAGCGATTTCGGCACCCGAAGGCTGCATAGAATTAGCCTATACCGATATTTGCTGCCATGCCTTTAGAGTTGCGAACAAACCATTCTGGGCATTCCAGTTCCATCCTGAAGTTGATCGAGATATTTTGATTGACAGGCTGACCTACTACAAAGAAAAATATACAGATGATGATGGGCATTTAACAGAGGTATTAGAAAGCGCCCAAGAAACACCAGAATCTAACCATTTGATAGGGTTGTTTGTTGATAGGGTGTTGTTAGGAAACTAATTGGCGGAGAGGGAGGGATTCGAACCCTCGATACCTTGCGGTATACACACTTTCCAGGCGTGCTCCTTCGGCCACTCGGACACCTCTCCGTTTTGAACTTTCTAGCTTCGCAAATGGTGTAAACCCTGTTACGCTCCCAGAAAGGTGCGCTACTCTAAACTAGCATTTTAATCATTGCA
>NZ_LWGE01000816.1:0-519 GCF_001635315.1 Oleiphilus sp. HI0123 | reverse complement strand
TAGATGAAATAAAGATGCACCAGGCAGCTCAATGTTTGGTGGGGGAGCATGACTTTAGCTCGTGGAGGGGCTGTAGGCTGCCAGTCAAGAAAGCAGGTTCGGTTGGTCGAATTTATGAATGGGGAACGCTTCGGCGATAGGTTAGTTAGGGAGATTAAGGGAAATGCAGGGGGGCATCACATGGGGGGTAACATTGCTGGTGGGGTGATGGAAATAGGGAAGCAGAGAAAACCAGTAGATTGGTGTGCCGGGGTGCTCGAAGCACGAGACCGGACTAAGGGGGGAGTGACTGCGCAGCCAAATGGTTTGTTCTTAACGCATGTCGATTACCCCTCCCATTTTGGTGTGCCTGTATCTCAAGGAGCGCCGTCGATAATTCGCTCAATGATTGCAAGTGCATCGGGAAGCATGGACAATGATGCAGATCTGTGGCGTATTTCTCATAGGCTCGACTAGTTAAGCATTGTAGTATGTATGGTCTGGCCCTGTGTTTTAGGAAGCGAGCAGCGCCTCAACTAT
>NZ_LWGE01000815.1:0-269 GCF_001635315.1 Oleiphilus sp. HI0123 | reverse complement strand
CTGCCATACATAGCCGCCAAGACAGGTTTCTTCGAACTGAAAGTCGCTGATGACCTGAGCTTAGTCATTCCTGAGAACTTAACCAATAAAGATTATCAGGAAGCGATGGCGAAGGTCCTAGTACCACCACCTGTCGCGAAAAGTGATGAGATTCTCGCCAGCTCAGGCGGTATGTTCTATTCGCGCGAAGCGCCTGATATGCCTCCCTTTATTGAGGAAGGCCAGCACTTTGAGACGGGAGATCCGCTCTATATCGTTGAAGTCATGAA
>NZ_LWGE01000814.1:0-359 GCF_001635315.1 Oleiphilus sp. HI0123 | reverse complement strand
AATGCGGAGGTTATATTGTCTTTAAGATCATTGGTTCTGACGTTGCTTGTCTGCCTGATTGTTTGGTATTGGCTTAAAGCAAGAGAGTTAAAAGATATTGCTCTAAGAGCCGCGGCGAAGCATTGTCGTGAATTGGACTTAAGTATTCTTGACCAGACAGTCGTTTTGCGCTCATTGAAGCTCAAGAGAGGGAATGCTGGGCGCTTACAGATTATTCGTGAATATGGTTTTGAGTTCAGTTCTACAGGAGAAGATCGTTATAAAGGTAGTGTGAAGATGGCCGGAGCACGTGTTCAAGGGGTCAAATTGGCACCACATCGAGTGGAATAGTTTTATTATTGGAAGTGGTTAATTTGTAT
>NZ_LWGE01000813.1:0-318 GCF_001635315.1 Oleiphilus sp. HI0123 | reverse complement strand
CTGAAATTGAGCCGGTTGTGAAATGTTACGCTAGCTACAGACAAGCTCAGGACGACATCGAAGAAGCCAACATGCTGATGAATGATGGTGATGCCGATATGCGCGAGATGGCTCAAGAAGAGCTGAAAGAGGCAAAGTCTTCTTTGGAAACTCTTGATAAGGAGTTGCAGACTCTCTTGTTACCTAAAGATCCGAATGACAAGAATAACGTTTTCTTGGAAATTCGAGCGGGAACCGGTGGTGATGAGGCGGCAATTTTCTCTGGGGATTTATTTCGCATGTATTCTCGTTATGCTGAGAAGAAAGGCTGGAAGGTTG
>NZ_LWGE01000812.1:0-390 GCF_001635315.1 Oleiphilus sp. HI0123 | reverse complement strand
CGGCTCGGCGAAGCCTGGTTAGAGGTTAGAATATGAATCTGCTCGCCAGTTCGAAGCGGGTAAGTTAACGGCACGATACGACCATTTACTTTAGCACCACGACAAGCATGGCCCACCTCAGTATGAACACGGTAAGCAAAATCTACCGGCGTTGCGCCATTTGGCAAATCAACAACATGGCCATCAGGTGTAAATACGTAAATACGGTCTTCACCAACGTCTGAGCTTAGCTGGTTTGCAATTTCCGAGGCATCACCCACCTCCTCTTGCCATTCCAGTACTTGTCTAAGCCAGTTGATCTTTTCCTCATACCCTGAAGATCGACTTTTAACATCGGTACCTTTATAGCGCCAGTGAGCACAAACTCCCAGTTCGGCTTCCTCGTGCATT
>NZ_LWGE01000811.1:0-233 GCF_001635315.1 Oleiphilus sp. HI0123 | reverse complement strand
GAGATGGCTACCACTTCTTTACTGAAGCCTTAAACCTCCGCGCAAACAAGCTTCTGGAAATTGAAAATGAATTACGTGAAGCAATTAAAAATAACGACTTTTACCTAAACTATCAGCCTCAAATTAATCTGAAGACGGGTGAAATATCTAGCGTTGAAGCTCTGATACGCTGGGAGCATGCGACGAAGGGAGACATTTCCCCTGCTGACTTTATTCCCGTAGCCGAAGAGACC
>NZ_LWGE01000810.1:0-394 GCF_001635315.1 Oleiphilus sp. HI0123 | reverse complement strand
GGAAGTCGACAGGAATCGTTTTAAGATAAGAAAAAGAGCTCAAACCAACACCAAAATCATCTAGCGCAAACTTAAAGCCTAGCCCTCTAATTTCATTAATAAACTCTACCGCATCAACCAGGTTATCGATTGCAGAGGTTTCTGTAATTTCAAAACAAATTCTCTGAGGCAGCAGGTCATATTCTTTTTGCCAGATCTTGATATCATCAAAAAATGACTGATCACTCAAGGTTGAACCTGACATCGTCTTCGGAGTCATCGACGATTAATATTCGTATAATCTTACCTTCCACTAAATGCATATAGCTACCTTGATACCGGAGAAAGGTTAATGTCTAACCAATAATTCCGAAGTGCTGAGATATTGTCTTTAAATTCATTTATATCAAAAGAC
>NZ_LWGE01000809.1:0-6523 GCF_001635315.1 Oleiphilus sp. HI0123 | reverse complement strand
TAGTTTTATTTCCATAGTAATAACCGTCTGTAGCAAAAAGGACTTTAGGACGAGTTTGTTCGAAGCGATCGAGCACGCCTGTTACGCCAAAATCGGGTGAACAGGATGTCCAGATTGCACCGAGGCTACTTGTAGCAAGCATGGCAATCACCGCATAGCAACTATTTGGTAGGAAGCCGGCTACCACATCGCCTTTTGCTACGCCCACTTGCTTAAGATATGTGGCACACTTATTAACCTGCTGGAGTAGTTCCTGGTAACTAAGCTCTGTTCTAAGGCCATGCTCGCCACGTTCAACAATCGCTATCGATGCAGGGCTGCTTTCAGCTTGGCGCAACAGATTCTCGGCAAAGTTCAAGGTCGCATTTGGAAACCATTGCGCACCCGGCATCTTGTCTTCATTAAGCAAGGTGAGTTCGCCTTTATGACCTTTGACATCAAAGAAATCCCACAGCTGTGACCAGAATGCCTGCTTATCAGAGACAGACCAACGATAGAGTTGATCGTAGCTTTCAAATGAATGTTCGCTTTGCTGATTTAGATAAGACATGAATCGAGTCAGTTCTGTCTGCGATATGCGGTCTATGCTAGGTTGCCAAAGGCATTCGTTATTTTGCTGATTCATGTCGTGCTGTTCCGAGTCTGGTTATTTTAATGCGAGCGCTACTTTTGATTGATTAGTTCGGCCAATTGCATTGCAAATTCTGTTTCCTGCTTCAATGAGCTTGTCTAGCTCAATACCTGTTTCCATGCCAGCCCCCTGGAGCATATAAACGGTGTCTTCTGTGCTGACATTTCCAGAGGCTCCGGTTGCATAGGGGCAACCACCTAAGCCAGCTACTGAGGTATCGAAAGTTCTGTAGCCTAACTCTAGGGCTGCGTATTGATTGGCAAGCGCTTGGCCGTAGGTATCGTGAAAATGGCAGGCTAGTTGATTGGTCGAGAAGTGTCTCAATAGTTGAGAGAGCAGCGTTTTTATTTGAACGGGCGTACCAATGCCAATTGTATCGCCGAGTGATACCTCGTAGCAGCCCATGCTCAGCAGGCGCTCACAGACTTTAGTAACATTTTCAGGCGAAGTGATGCCATCGTAAGGGCAGGCGATAATGCAAGAAACATAAGCTCGAACGCGCAAATTATCCTGCTTGGCCTGGGTAATAAGTGGCTCGAAACGAGCAATGCTTTCATCAATGCTGCAGTTGATGTTTTTCTGAGTAAAGCCTTCTGAAGCTGCAGTAAATATGGCAACCTCATCCACATTGACAGATTTGGCTGCTTCATAACCCTTGAGGTTTGGGGTGAGAGCTGAGTAACAGATATCATCTCTGCGACTTAGCTTTGTGAAAACCTCTGCACTACTGGCCATCTGGGGAACCCACTTGGGTGAAACAAAGCTACCGGCCTCTATTTGCTTCAGTCCAGCCTTGCCAAGCTGTTCGATTAAGGCGAGTTTATCTTCCAAGCTTACGATTCCAGCTTCGTTTTGTAGCCCGTCACGCGGACCCACTTCAACAATTCTTACTTGATCACTCATGCTTGTGTTTACTCCTTATTGCTCTTAATCCAAGGAGCTGGCTGCTTATCGAAAAATGCCTTCAATCCATTTTGACCTTCTTCCGATACGCGTAAGTCAGCAATAAGCTGGCTGGTGCGTTCACTTAAGTCTTCAGGAGCTTGCACTATGTCAGCCACTAGCTGCTTGGCTGCAATACTGGCTTGCGGGCCAGTTGTTAAAATTTGTTCAACAATAGCCTGTACTTGCTCATCTAATTGTTCAGTTGCTACAACTTCATGGACAAGTTGATAACCCTTTGCTGCTTGAGCCTTAAATACTTCAGCAGTTAAGAATAGTCTTTTTGCGATGCGAGGGCCGATGGCTTCAACAACAAAAGGCCCGATGGTGGCAGGTGCTAAACCGAGTTTCGTTTCGCTTAAACAGAAACGTGATTTCTCATCGGCGATGGCAATGTCGCTGCACGCGATAAGCCCGATTGCTCCACCGTAGGCGGCTCCTTGTACGCGTGCTATTGTGGGAATCCTAAGATCGTTTAACTCTTGCATAAGCGCAGCAAGTTGGCGTGCATCGTGAAGGTTGTCTTCATGACTTAGCGTTGCCATACGTTTCATCCAGGCTAAGTCAGCCCCGGCGCAGAAATGTTTGCCATCAGCTTTGAGTACCATAACGCGCGCATCTGAGTCGTTGACTGTTTTTATATGTGCGCGTAGTTCGGTAATTACCTGGTCATCGAAAGCGTTGTGCTTTTCAGGGCGCGATAAGCAAAGGGTGGCGATTTGCTTATCAAATTGAAGAGTACTTGCTGGCTGCATGGTTAATATCCTGATTCATTGAATTGTACCTTATGAGTAATTTGAGTGATCGCTCATACTTACATTCTAAATACGCCAAACTCGGTATCTTCTATTGGTGCGTTTAGGCTAGCTGAGATTGCGACGCCAAGAACTTTTCGAGTGTCGCTAGGCTCGATTATGCCGTCATCCCATAAGCGTGCACTGGCATAATAAGGGTGTGCCTGTTTTTCAAACTGTTCGATAATCGGTTGCTTGAGTGCTTGTTCTTCTTCATCAGACCAATTGATGCCACGTTTAGCCAAACTATCTCGTTTAACTTGTGCCAGAACGCCTGCAGCCTGTTCGCCACCCATTACTGAAATACGTGCATTTGGCCACATCCATAGGAATCGTGGATGATAGGCTCTCCCGCACATGCCGTAATTTCCGGCACCAAAACTTCCGCCAATAATGATCGTAAACTTCGGAACTTTAGCGCAAGCGACGGCCATGACCATCTTTGCCCCATGCTTGGCGATACCGCCTTCTTCAAAGGATTTGCCGACCATAAAACCAGTGACATTTTGCAGGAAGATCAAAGGAATCTTGCGTTGGCAGCATAGTTCTATAAAGTGCGCGCCTTTTTGAGCAGACTCCGAAAACAAAATGCCGTTGTTAGCAATAATACCGACCGGGTTCCCGTAAATATGTGCAAAGCCGCAAACGAGTGTTTCACCAAAGTATTGCTTGAATTCTGAAAAGTCTGAATCATCAACGATTCGGGCAATGACTTCTCGTACGTCGTAGGGGGTTTTAAGGTCAGTTGGAACTACTCCGTTTATTTCATTTTCCGGGTACTTAGGTGGTTTTGCTGGGCGAGTAGCCATTTGTTGCGGCTTCTGCCAATTGAGGTTTGATACACATTCTCGAGCGATCTGGATAGCATGCTCTTCACTGTCGGCATAATGATCAGCAACACCAGAGGTTTTGCAATGCACATCAGCGCCGCCCAGGTCTTCTGCGCTAACTTCTTCACCGGTTGCAGCTTTAACTAGCGGTGGGCCTGCTAGAAAGATTGTACTGTGGTTGCGAACCATTATGCTTTCATCGGCCATTGCAGGGACGTAAGCGCCACCAGCGGTACACAAGCCAAGTACCACGGCGATTTGTGGAATCCCTTTGGCAGACATGTTGGCCTGTCGATAGAAAATGTTGCCAAAGTCATCCTCGTCCGGAAAGACTTCATCCTGATTAGGGAGGTTTGCGCCACCTGAATCTACAAGGTAGACGCAGGGTAGGCGATTCTCTTCAGCGATGGTTAAGGCGCGGAGATGTTTTTTAACCGAAAGAGGGTAGTAAGTGCCTCCTTTAACCGTCGAATCGTTGGCAACAATCATGCACTCAGTGCCATTGATTCGGCCTATGCCAGTAATTGCACCGGCAGAGGGAACCTTTTCATCGTATACCTCATGGGCAGCAAGTTGAGATAACTCAAGAAATGGTGAGCCGGGATCAATTAATCTCGTGACTCGGTCTCTGGGTAAAAGCTTTCCTTTAGCTAGGTGGCGCTTTACCGCTTCAGGCCCGGCGCTATTTGCGGTGGCCTGAATGGTTTCACGCAGCCCAGTCACCAGCTCGTCCATCGCAAGCTTTCTTTCTTTAAACTGTGCGCTTAAAGCGTCTGTGTTGGATTGTATAACGGTCATAAATGATTCTATCCATCGATAGCCTTAGCAATATTTGCTAAGGCTTGGCTTTAATTAACGAGGCAGGGTGTTAACGCGTTTCCATAAATAATTCGCGGCCGATTAGCATACGACGAATCTCGGAAGTTCCGGCACCAATTTCATAGAGCTTCGCATCTCGTAATAGGCGCCCAGCAGGGAACTCGTTAATGTAGCCATTGCCGCCAAGTATTTGGATTGCCTCCAAGGCCATTTTAGTTGCTGCTTCAGCGCTGTATAGAATGATACCGGCCGCATCTTTACGGGTGGTCTCACCTCGGTCACAGGCTTTAGCAACGGCGTATAAGTAGGCGCGGCTGGCATTGAGTGCTGTGTACATATCAGCCATCTTCCCCTGGATTAACTGGAACTCGCCGATCGACTGATTAAACTGTTTGCGTTCGTGGATATAAGGTATAACCAGGTCGAGGCAAGATTGCATAATGCCCGTTGGCCCACCTGATAGCACGACACGTTCATAATCGAGGCCGCTCATTAGTACTTTAACGCCCGCATTTTCAAGACCAAGAACATTTTCAACAGGGACTTCGACATCTTGAAATACCAGTTCGCAGGTGTTTGAACCGCGCATACCCAGCTTGTCTAGCTTAGGAGACCGACTAAAGCCCTTCCAGTCACGCTCGACGACAAAGGCAGTTATACCGTGCGGGCCTTTCTCTGGCGCCGTTTTAGCGTAAATGACATAGGTGTTAGCGTCGGGCCCGTTGGTAATCCACATCTTGCTACCGTTGAGAACATAATGGTCACCGCGTTTTTCGGCTTTAAGTTTCATGCTCACAACGTCACTACCAGCGTTCGGCTCACTCATTGCGAGTGCACCAATGTGCTCACCCGAAATAAGCTTCGGTAAATACTTTTCTTTTTGTTCTTGGCTACCGTTACGGTTGATTTGGTTAACACATAAATTTGAATGAGCGCCATAACTAAGGCCAATCGATGCGCTGCCGCGGCTGATCTCTTCCATTGCCAGTACATGAGCAAGGTAGCCCATGTTTGTGCCGCCAAACTCTTCCGGTACGGTCATGCCCAATAGACCCATTTCACCAAGTTTAGGCCAAAGCTCGTTAGGGAACTCGTTATCACTATCGGTCTTTGCAGCGATGGGCGTAATCTCACTTGCGACGAAGTTAGAGACCTGGTCTCTGAGCATGTCATTGGTTTCACACAAATCAAAATTTAGTAATTGCATGGTTGGCCTCACATTTCTATTTATTCGGTAAGAGATTGTTTATGTCTTTTGTTTATTTATCGCGTCTATGCACCGAGACTCGGCTTCATCAAGTTCGAGCTGCATAACACGAATATCTTCAACCTGTTGCTTTAAGACTTGTCTGCGCTCATTAATTTTATCGAGCAGGCGTCGTAATTGAACTTGGTTTGCACCACTTGGGTCGTACAACTGAATGAGTTCTTTTGACTCGGCAAGCGATAAACCAAGGCGTTTGCCTCGAATAATCAGTTTTAGTGTGACTCTGTCGGCATCTGAATAAATTCGCGTTTGTCCCTTTCGGGTAGGGTGCAGAAGTCCCTCTGCTTCATAAAAGCGTATGGTTCTGGTGGTGACATCGAACTCGCGAGACAGTTCGCTAATGCTGAATTGTTGGCTCATTCTATCAACCCTTTTTGGCCAATTTACTTTAGCTATCATGATATACTTACGTTGACGTTAACGTCAACATTGTGTGGTCTAGTGACAAAATTGTGTTGTGGTGGGTTAAAGGGTGGGTGATGCTTATTTCAGTAACTTATAATGTCTGTTCAATAGCTCTACCCAGCTTTCCAGCTTATCTGCATTGCCAATGCGTTTACCTTCCTGACCTCTAATCTTCGAAAGCCATAAGCCTTCACCGTTGAAGCTGTATACAGGTGCCAGGTCGGTACGTTGGCCTGCTGGTTTTATTTCATTAATCAGGTTGTCGAGAATGAGGGGTTCAGCGTCTGGAGTCGGGTAATAGGCGAGGACCATGTGAGCCTGGTTCAGCTCAAGCGCTTTGACGTAGGTGATTTTTATCATGTCATCAGGGATTCCCATTTCCCGAAGCGTAAAGTACTTTGCAATTGAGAAGTCCTCACAGTCGCCAGCATTGGTTGCCAAAAACTCTAATGGCGTTGCCCAATAATCTTCCTTATTCCATTGTTCTTGATCGGATACGAACTTCACTCTATTAAAGAACTGGTTTACAAGTTTTAGCTTTTGTTGATGGGTAATGTTTTGTTTGTAATTAGCGATTCTTTCCCATTGCTGGAGTCGGCTAACAGCGTCCTGGCCGAAGCGCTGGTCAATAAAATCGAGAACTTTAGAGTTAAGGTCTAGGGCTGAGGCGCAGGTCGTAATAAAAAAAATTATGACAACCCGCTTGTAAATCGGGGTCCTTAAAAGAGTGAGGCCTAAGCAATAGCTATTGAATATCGGAGTCATTGTGACTTATTGGTTTACTCTATTTTTAAGCATTCGCTTCCGAAGTTTGCTTAAACGGTCTTTTATGCCC
>NZ_LWGE01000808.1:0-447 GCF_001635315.1 Oleiphilus sp. HI0123 | reverse complement strand
AGATCGTCCCGTAACAAATGTTGTGTTTATGGGTATGGGCGAGCCGCTGTTAAATTTTGACAATGTCATGGATGCTGTAGACATCATGATGGATGATTTCGCTTACAGCATTTCCAAGAAGCGTCTGACAATCAGTACTGCTGGTGTGGTGCCAGCAATGGATCGAATGGGCGAATTTACCGATGCCTCGATTGCAATATCCTTGCATGCACCAAACGATGAGCTTAGAAACGAACTGGTGCCGGTGAACAAGAAGTATCCGATTAAGATGCTGCTTTCATCGCTAAAAAGCTATCTGGATCAGCTTTCGGATAAACGAAAAGCGACCATCGAATATACCCTAATTGCAGGAGTGAATGATCGAAAGATTCATGCAGATCAATTGATCGAGATTTTGCGTGGAATTCCCTGTAAGATCAACCTTATACCTTTTAATCCTTTCCCAGG
>NZ_LWGE01000807.1:0-530 GCF_001635315.1 Oleiphilus sp. HI0123 | reverse complement strand
AGCACTATTATTTAGGCCGTCTAGATCAGTCAAAAAGTGCTGCAAGCACCGAGACAGAGACTTAATTTAGGTCTGCCGCATAAGGCTTTAGCCGCTCCAAGGGAATGACTTCCAAGGCTTTTATGTGCGTTTTAGTTAAGTGAACTCTGGGTGCCATACCATCTTCTTGAGCTTGCAACCAACGAACCGCGCATAGACACCAGGTATCGCCGGGATTCAAGCCGGGAAAGCCGTATTCAGGCACTGGTGTAGACAGGTCGTTCCCTTTAAACCTGGAATATTCTAAGAAGTCTTTAGACGCTTCGATACAAACCGTATGTGAACCTGTGTCTGCTTCACAGGTATTACATTTTCCATCTCGATAATACCCTGTGACGGGGTCGCTTCCACATAGTTCCAAGACTTCGCCAAGTACATTTACTGATTCGTCCATATCCATATTGCTTCTCCGCTTACTAACTGTTTAAGCTTTTGACTATTGATGCATTCATCGCATTGAGCCTTAGTCTTCCAAATGTCTAACCGAATAA
>NZ_LWGE01000806.1:0-354 GCF_001635315.1 Oleiphilus sp. HI0123 | reverse complement strand
TCTTTCAAACCACATACGCGATATGCAGTATTGATCAACTTAGAGATCGCCTTTTTAACCATCGGGCGGTTAACTAAATCAAATGGTAAGCCATCAGGAAGAATATCGAACAACATTGCTCGACCAACTGTCGTATCTGCAATCAACGACTTGCTTACATTGTTACCGTCTTCATCTTTGGTAACCTCTGTAAGACGAACTTTTACTTTCGCCTGCAAGTGAACTTTTTTCGCACCGTATGCTCTCTGAACCTCTTTAATATCAGAGAAAACCATACCTTCACCTTGAGCGTTTATACGCTCACGTGTCATATAGTACAAACCTAGTACAACATCTTGGGAAGGAACTATAATT
>NZ_LWGE01000805.1:0-431 GCF_001635315.1 Oleiphilus sp. HI0123 | reverse complement strand
CTTCAACAGCACGGATCAAACGACGTCTCGCTTCTTCACGGTTTGCGCCATAGGCAATAATCTTGGCTAACATTGGGTCATAGAAAGGCGAGACGGTTTGGCCGGTTATAATGCCATCATCGATACGTAAACCGTCACCTTGAGCTGGCTCCCAAAGGTGGACCGGGCCCGTTTGAGGTAAAAACTGATTTGCAGGGTCTTCAGCATAGAGGCGAACTTCCATGGCATGTCCATTAAGTTCGATTTGATCCTGAGTCTTGGGCAATACTTGACCTGACGCTACATTGAGCTGCCAGGCTACCAAGTCAGTACCGGTAATCAGCTCTGTCACCGGGTGCTCTACCTGTAAACGGGTATTCATTTCCAGGAAGTAGAAGTTCTTATCTGAGTCGACCAAGAATTCAACCGTCCCTGCACCGACGTAATTGCAA
>NZ_LWGE01000804.1:0-754 GCF_001635315.1 Oleiphilus sp. HI0123 | reverse complement strand
ATAAAAATAATAAATGCGGGGTAAACTGAATATTTTGAATGCCTAGCTTTTTAGCGGCCGAAAAAATGAATTGAGTTATTGTTTCTGACTAATAAGAACACATAAAGTGGCACTAGTCCTAAACCGGATAACTTTATTTTAGCTACCGCTCTGAGTATTCAAATTGCTCTGTTTACATGCAAAGGTGTGAGCTTTTGCCCTAAAGCACAGACATGGATTCACAACAACAAAAAATTTAGAGTCTGCTCTTTTAAGCATGAAAAGGTCAATCACGGAGAGCGTTTGATCTTTTCATGCAAAGTCATTCCCCCTCTCTTTTCTTATTATTACTTGTGTTGCTACTTTTTCTGGTACAGTTTTCTCTTTAGATAAACTCTTGGCCTTGGTCTATGGTAAAGTATGGCTTCATAAAACGTAAGGCTGATAGAGCCCCTCAAGGTCTTAGTACTTCGTAACCCACAACAATGATTGTTTAAACATGTCCAGACTGTCTCCTTCCATTATACCTCGCGACCAACATCCCGTTTCTCGTAGCCAAATTAGCCCATCGGCGTTAAAGGTTATGCATCGCTTACATAATAGCGGCTATGAGGCGTATCTGGTTGGTGGTGGTGTCAGGGATATTTTGCTCGGCCAAAATCCTAAAGATTTTGATATTGCGACCAATGCACACCCTGAGGAGGTACATGCTCTTTTTAAGAATTCACGTTTAATTGGTCGTCGCTTTAAGCTCGTCCATATCCTGTTTGGCCGC
>NZ_LWGE01000803.1:0-346 GCF_001635315.1 Oleiphilus sp. HI0123 | reverse complement strand
GACGAGCTTATTATTGTCCCGTAACTGCGCTAAACGAATTTCTAATTCGGACTTAATTCCATCCACAGCATTCAGAATTGTTTGGCGCGGCGTAACATAATGGGATTTAGGGTAAATCGTAATCCGAGGCACACGACGCGTCACTTCGCCGGTTAAGGGGTCAAAGAAACTTAAGTTCTCGACCTCATCATCAAATAGCTCAATTCGGATTGCCTCTTTTTCAGACTCAGCGGGGAAGACGTCTATCACATCACCACGCACACGATAGGTAGCTCGGTGTAGCTCGATGTCATTTCGCGTATATTGAATCTCGGCCAATCGTTTTAAGATATCGCGTTGACTAGCC
>NZ_LWGE01000802.1:0-352 GCF_001635315.1 Oleiphilus sp. HI0123 | reverse complement strand
AATAGCCCAAGGAAAAGCATGCTAATTAAACGAAATCTAACGTAGAACATAGCTCACTCCCAAACTTAAAATATCTGTTGCAGCAAAGTCTTCACCACTGAGCGCATGATTCCACGAGAGCTTGTAGATCCAATCCATAGCGACTGTTGAATAGGCAATACTTAATCCCAGCGACTGCTTTTGAAAACCAGGAAGGGAGCTGTCTTTATTCCCATCAATTTCACCGACCTTTTCGCGTAAATCATTATAGGATGTGGTCACAGTAAGCGTGTCCATTGAGTCTAAAAAATGCGTATAACCAAAAGCCAGGCTTGTTGACAGGCGCTTACCTAATTGCAGATCATAGGGGTCG
>NZ_LWGE01000801.1:0-473 GCF_001635315.1 Oleiphilus sp. HI0123 | reverse complement strand
CTTGATAAAGGTGTGTCTCAAGTTGCTGTTGAATGTAGCGGCGAGACATTTTGGAGTCGTCTGCTACAAGAATTTTTATATGCTGGTTTTTTTCAAGGCGCTTAATCAGCTTTATGACATACTCGTAAGAGAAGCGGCTTTCTTTTACAACGTAGTCGACGATTCGCTTTTCCAGCATTTTCTCCCTTTTCTCTTCATCGTAATTTCCCGTGAGTACGATGGTGGGGATTTTTTCTGCAATGGTGTAGTCAACGACTTCTCCATCCGGTGCGTCAGGAAGGTTTAGGTCGACCACTGCAACAAGGTACGCATCTGCGCCATTATTTTGAATGTGTTCCTTTGCTTCTGCGAAGGACGTGGCGATGTCAAAAGGGAAGCCAGCATTGCTTTTGTTGATGTGTTTGATGATTTTTACAACAATCGAGCTGTCTTCAACAAGTAAGAATTTTTTCATAGTTGAGGGTACGCTAGTC
>NZ_LWGE01000800.1:0-4230 GCF_001635315.1 Oleiphilus sp. HI0123 | reverse complement strand
GTGTGTTTCAAGGTAATCATATGAAAAACAAGTCTATTTTGCTTTGTAGTGTGCTAGCGCTGGTTTTGGGTGCGCTCAATGCAAATGCGAAAGTTTCAACGAAAGAAGTTAATAAGTTAGGGAATTCTTTAACGCCGTTCGGTTCGATAAAATCCGGGAATAAAAATAAAACTATTCCTGCATGGACTGGGGGGATTACCGAAGCCCCAATGGGGTATGAGGGGACAGGGCAGCATCATATCGACCCTTTTGCCTCTGATGATATCAAATTCACCATTGATGACAGTAACTACAAAGGTTTTAAAAACTATCTGACCCCAGGTCAGTATGCTTTGTTTGAAGCATACCCAAGTAGCTTCAAGATCAATGTATATCCAACCCATCGTTCGCACTCGATGCCGGATTGGGTCCTAGAAAATACCAAGAAAAATGCCAAAACATCGTCTTTATCCAAAGGCGGGGTGGGGATTCAGAACGCATACGGTGGTATTCCTTTTCCAATATTACATGGAAAGAATGAAGATAAAGCCCTTCAGACAATGTGGAATCATTTGACTAGATGGAGAGGTATTTTTGCAACCTTGCGTTCGACTGAAGTGCCAGTTCAGAGAGATGGTTCTTTTTCTCCGATTACCAAGCAGGCGGAAGTGTTTTTTAACTTCCATAACCCTAAAGGCAGCTTTAAAAAGCTTAACAATATTTTGTTTTACTTTTTGACTTTCAATAAAGCGCCCGCCCGTTTGGCAGGTGGTGCGTTGCTAGTTCACGAAACTATGGATCAGGTTAAAGACAAACGAGGTGCGTGGGACTATAACTCAGGCCAGCGTCGAGTGAGACGTGCTCCAAACTTGGCTTATGATTCCCCCATTGCTTCGTCTGACAACACGCGTACTGCAGATGATACAGATATGTACAATGGAGCCCCTGATCGATATAACTGGGACTACAAAGGTGTTAAGGAGTTTTTCATTCCTTATAACAATTATAAGGTCGGTCAGAAAGGTGTTCAATACGATGACTTGGTTATGCCGGGTCACTTAAATCCTGAATATGTTCGCTGGGAACTGCATCGTGTACATGTTGTCGAAGCTACTTTGAAGAAAGGGGCTCGTCATATCTATAAAAAACGTGTGTTCTATGTTGATGAAGACAGCTGGGGAATTGCTATGGTGGATCAGTACGATAACCGTGGTGAACTTTGGCGAGTCAGTAATGCGCTCTTAAAGAACTATTATGAGTTGCCAGGCGTTTGGTCCAGTGGTGATGTATATCACGATCTACAAGCACGTCGTTATAGTGTGAATGGTCTATACTCAGAAGAAAAACAGGCACCTGTATTTGAAAATAAGGTACCAAACAAGCGTTACTTTAAGCCTTCGTCATTAAGACGTAGAGGCCGATAACAAAATATAGACATAGAGCAAGGGAGCTCTTCAGCTTGCTTAAAAAGAAACTCAAAATAGGCATGTGTTGTTTTAATATTCACTGAATATGGGCCGCTATTGTATAGGCGGCTTTCGTGGTTAATGTTGAAATGTCTAATATTGAGGGTGTCTGATGGGATATATTCAAATGTACAAGGTTGATAAATGAACAGTCTACTGTCTAGGTTAAAAGTTGGTGTTCTGGCTAGCTCATTGAGCGTTGTAAGTCTAATAACTCCTGCTCATGCGGTCGAAGATGTACTTAAAACGCCCGCGGTTAAAACTTCTATGGCAACGAATAGCCTCTTGTTGGATGTTGACAAGGCGGGCAGCCGACTTGTTGCAGTCGGAGGTCGTGGGCATATTGTCTATTCTGATGATGAAGGAAAAAGCTGGGCTCAGGCTTCTGTACCAGTATCGGTATTGTTAACGGCAGTAAGTTTTGTCGATCAAACGCACGGTTGGGCTGTAGGGCACTCGGGTGTCATTTTGCACACTAGCGATGGTGGAGAAACTTGGGTCAAGCAATTTGACGGTGACTCGGCAAACCAAATGATTATTACTCAGTCCGAAGAGCGTCTGAAGCAGTTTGAACGACAAATGGAAACAGCTTCTGAAGATGAGCTGGAAGACTTGGAATACGAGTTGGAAGAAGCTAGCTACGCTTTAGACGATGCGAAGTTCGATGCTCAAGTTGGTGCGAGTAAACCCTTGCTGGATGTGTTGTTCAGTTCTTCAAAAGAAGGTTTTGTAGTGGGTGCTTACGGTTTTCTGTTTAAGACCTCCGATGGCGGACGTACCTGGCAGAACTATGGTAGCCGAATTGAAAACCCTGACCGCTTTCACTTAAATGCAGTGAACGAAGTTAAGGGTGGTGCCCTATTTATTGTTGGTGAGGGTGGCGTGCTATACCGCTCAACCGATAAGGGTGAAACCTGGGAAACTCTCGATAGTCCATATAGCGGGTCATTTTTCGGCGTCGCCGGAACACAGGATGAAGGCGTTGTACTGGCTTTTGGTTTGCGAGGCAATATGTATCGCTCCGAAGATAATGGCGATACATGGGAGCAAGTAGAAACGAAGACCGAAGGGACTCTAATGTCTGCTTCTCATGACGGAAGCAAGAAAGTGTCAGTCGTGGGAAATTCCGGCGTGGTTATTCTAAGTCGTGATGGGGGACGAACTTTTGTTGAAACAATTCGCGAAAATCGATTAGGAAATGCATCTTCAGTCTATATCGACGCAGAGCGCTTGGTATTGGTAGGGGAAAATGGTGTTAACTTGACCACTCCAAGCGGTTTGAACTTGTAAGTGCCTTTGGCAACATAACTAATTATATAAGATATAACGACTAGAGATTAAGAGGATTGATGGATGTCAAACTCAGATAAGGGCGCTTCAGGCAAGCAGATTAAAGCTGTCGGTTCAGGTAGTGTCATTGAACGGCTAATATTTTCAAACAGACCTGTGATTCTTGCAATATTTGCATTGATTACGGCTTTCTTGGGTTTCAATGCGGCACAAATTAAACCGGATGCTTCATTCGAGCGTTTAATTCCGCTTGAGCACCCGTTTATCGTCAATATGATGGAGAATAGGGAGGATCTGGAAAATCTAGGTAACTCAATACGCGTTGCGGTGGCAGTTAAAGATGGTGACGTCTTTGACAAAGCGTATATGGAGACCTTGAGTGAAATAACAGATGAGTTGTTTTACCTTCCAGGCGTAGATCGCTCAGGAATGAAGTCTCTATGGACTCCCAATGTCCGTTGGGTGGAAGTTACTGAAGAAGGTTTTCAGGGCGGACCGATTATTCCTGATGGATATGATGGGTCTGATGAGTCACTAGAAGTTCTACGACAAAATGTGCTCAAGTCTGGGCAGGTTGGCCGATTAGTTTCGGATGACTTCAAATCGACAATTATATATGTCCCCTTATTTGAAATTAATCCAGAAACAAATGAACCTCTTGATTACAAAGACTTTTCTTTAAAGTTAGAAGACAAAGTTCGTAACCAGTACACAGCAAAAAATCCAAATATTAATGTGCATATTATCGGCTTTGCAAAAAAAGTTGGTGATTTGATCGAAGGGATTAGTGCGGTTGCGGTCTTTGCATTAATTACAATCGGACTAACTTTAACATTTTTGTTTGTCTACTCTCGCTGTATGGTCGGTACATTGGTACCTATTGTTACCTCTATTATTGCGGTGGTTTGGCAGCTAGGTATATTGAACTTACTTGGCTATGGTTTAGATCCTTATTCTGTACTGGTGCCATTCCTGGTATTTGCGATTGGTATTAGTCACGGTGTGCAGATAGTTAACCGGGTTGCGGTTGAGCAGGCTCATGGTTATAACCCGCTAATGGCTTGTCGTTTGACTTTTAGACAGCTTGTAAGGCCGGGTATTCTGGCTTTGCTTTCAGATGCGATTGGCTTTTTGACATTATTGTTCATTGAAATTGACGTGATTAAAGATCTCGCTGTTGCCGCAGGTGTAGGTGTGGCGGTTATTATTGTTACCAACCTTGTTCTCCATCCAGTGATCGTTTCGTACTCTGGTTTGAGTAAAGGTGGCCTGAAGCATGCTAAGCATGTTGAACTTCATGGTGACAAAAAGTGGCGCGCACTTTCATTTATGGCTCACCCAAGTGTGGCACCGATTTCAGTGCTTATTGCAATACTGGGTTGTGGTATAGGTCTCTACTACCAGAAAGATCTTAAAATAGGTGACTTGGATAAAGGTGCGCCAGAGCTGCGACCTGACTCTCGCTACAATTTAGATAACGACTATATTATCAGCA
>NZ_LWGE01000799.1:0-339 GCF_001635315.1 Oleiphilus sp. HI0123 | reverse complement strand
TCTTCAATATCCTCGACATCAATCAAGTCACAGCGCTGATCAGCTTCTTTCAAACGCTGACTAGCACCCGCCTCGTCTATCACATCGATGGCCTTATCAGGCATATGACGATCAGTAATATAACGTTCAGCCAGCTCTGCTGCGGAGCGCAATGCTTCATCCGTATACTTGAGTTCATGATGTGCTTCAAACTGAGGTTTCAGACCTCGCAGAATTTTTATCGTATCCTCAACATCCGGCTCATTTACATCTATCTTCTGGAATCGACGCGCCAATGCGCTATCTTTTTCGAAGATGCCTCGGAACTCAGTGAACGTAGTCGAACCAATACAACGAATC
>NZ_LWGE01000798.1:0-661 GCF_001635315.1 Oleiphilus sp. HI0123 | reverse complement strand
ACCCTGCCCTCGCACAGTTTTGATTAAGGAAAGCTTACAAGCCGTTTCAAGTTTCTTTCGAAGACGGCCAACCAAGACCTCTATCACGTTGCTATCCCGGTCGTAGTCTTGCTCATAAAGGTGCTCGGTCAACTCAGCCTTCGAGACTGGTCGCTCAGAATTTAGCAAAAGGTACTCTAGAATATTGAACTCAAAAGCAGTTAAGTCAATCGCGCTATCATTTACTGTGGCTTGCTTGGCCGATAGGTCTATTGTCAGAGTCTCAAACTTTAGCACTGAAGAGGCTTGGCCGCCAAAACGTCTGAGCAAGGCTTTAATACGTGCAAATAACTCTTCGACATGAAAAGGCTTCACCAGGTAGTCATCTGCACCAGCATCCAGGCCTTCAACTTTATCTTGCCAATTTCCGCGAGCAGTCAGTATCAATATAGGGAAGTCCCTCCCCGCTTTTCGCCAACGACGAATCACTTCAACGCCTTCAATTTTTGGCAAACCTAAGTCCACAACCGCCAGGTCGATCGGGAACTCCATTCCCTTATATAAACCTTCTTCACCATCAGCCGCGAGTTCAAGACAATAAGATTGTTGCTTTAAAGCATCTGCCAACTGTTCTCGCAGTTTGTTTTCATCTTCAATCACTAGAAGCTTCATCGTCTAGCTC
>NZ_LWGE01000797.1:0-286 GCF_001635315.1 Oleiphilus sp. HI0123 | reverse complement strand
CAATTCAGGGAGTTGTTGTGTTAGCCAATGAAAACGAGCAGGGAACTGGCAAATAAGCTCAAGGTTGCTGCTGTCGCCAGTAAACGCTGCAATATTAGCCTTGAGCTCAGACTTTGGCGAGTACTTTCCGTCTGGAGCGATAAAAAAACTGTCGTCATCAACCTGACTTTCAAATCGCGGAATAAAGCCTATTTGGTGAAAATGAAGAAGGTCGAGCCATTGTTCATTATCCGCTAGGGAAGTAAGTTTTGAATCTGGTATCGTTTGCGCGAGAGAGTTAAAGCTT
>NZ_LWGE01000796.1:0-336 GCF_001635315.1 Oleiphilus sp. HI0123 | reverse complement strand
CACCTTGGTCAGCTTGGGCTATTGCGAGTATTACGGCCCCGGTTACTCTACTGGGCTTTGCGCTACCTCACCTGATTCAACTAAGTCGCGTATCCCCACTTAGAATCCTGCGCCGTGACCTTGAGCCGATGAGCATTAGCGGAAGACTAATCTACGGCATCGCGCTCGCATGTATTCTCTCGTTATGCTTATGGTTTACCGGCGATGTAAAGATGTCTCTCGCATTGATTGTCGGCGGATTGGTGACCCTTATCCTGCTCTCATTTGGTTTACGAGGAATACTTAAGCTTTTAGATAAAATCACACCTTCAGCACGCTTCAATATTTATGTGCGTT
>NZ_LWGE01000795.1:0-527 GCF_001635315.1 Oleiphilus sp. HI0123 | reverse complement strand
AAGATATCTCTAAGTCTAAAAGCTTCATGACCAAATGAGGGGATGTTTGATATTTAATTGCTAGCTCTTCTAGTAGCTCTGCATCTGGTTGAGTAAATGCGCCAGAATCATTTTCTACCCAGTCTAGGTTCTCGTTGAAAACTTCACTGTATATTCGAGGAAGCGAGTCGGTCCAGTCTGGCTCATTTGGGTCATTTAACCATTCTTGACGAATTTGATGTAACTCCGCCGGAGTGATTAATTCCATTTCATGCTCCGTTCCTCTTAACCCTTTTTGTATAGTTAAGAGCTCCTTTAGCCATTGCTGGCGAACTTTTAGGTAAAGTGGTCCTCGAACGACTTGTGCTTCTTTTTCGCCGTCTTCATCGATTCTATTTGCGGAATAATAAGTGACTTTACCGGTCCTGCGTTTAAAGTTCCTTAGCTCATGGCGTTTATCTTCATGGTTGCTTAGCGTAAGTTTATCTCGGAAGTCAGCTAGTTCTTGCATCCATTCTTCACCGCTCAGAATAAGACTTTGCATGGCT
>NZ_LWGE01000794.1:0-308 GCF_001635315.1 Oleiphilus sp. HI0123 | reverse complement strand
TGCAGAAGTTGATTTGATTGACTTGCTTCAATCGACCACGGTTTTGAATGTGCAAATTATAGAGCGAGGTCAGTTGCTGTATGATGCTTGTGACGCTGCGATGCCTTTCGAAACGCGTGTTCTCAGCATGTATGGCCGTTTACAAGAGGGGCGTGAAGCGATTATGGCTGACTTTGTCGCTCAGCTTAAAGGAATGAAGCATGGATGATGTCATACTGAATAAACTCGCAACAATAAAACGGTGTTTGCAGCGAGTTCGCGAGGAATTTACTAGCGAGGCAGAGTTTAAACAAAATTACACCAAACAA
>NZ_LWGE01000793.1:0-627 GCF_001635315.1 Oleiphilus sp. HI0123 | reverse complement strand
ATCAACGCCAATTTTTCCATCCAAGCAGTGGATGTTACCTTCGTCTGTAATGACTAGAGGGTTGATTTCTAATAGTGCGAAATCATGATCATTGAACATGTTCGACAAACCCATAAACACTTTTACGAACTGCTTGATCTGATCGCCTTCAAGACCTAACTTGAATGCAAGCTCACGACCTTGATACTGCTGTGGGCCAACCAGTGGATCAATTTCAGCTTTGTGAATCAATTCAGGCGTTTCTTCAGCAACAGTTTCAATTTCAACACCACCTTCAGTAGAAGCCATAAACACTACGCGCTGAGACGCTCTATCTACGACGGCACCCAAGTACAATTCGTTAGCAATATCAGTGCAACTTTCAACAAGAATTTTTGCAACTGGCTGACCACTCTCGTCTGTTTGATACGTGACAAGATTCTTACCCAACCAGCTCTCAGCAAAGGCCTTGATCTCTTCTTTGGACTTAACCAGCTTAACGCCACCTGCTTTACCACGGCCACCTGCGTGAACCTGGCACTTCACTACCCACATATCGCCGCCAATTTTATCGGCTGCAGCAGCCGCTTCGTCAGCTGTGTCACATGCATAACCTGTAGAAACAGGCAGTCCGTATTCAGCAAAGAG
>NZ_LWGE01000792.1:0-586 GCF_001635315.1 Oleiphilus sp. HI0123 | reverse complement strand
CCTAGAAGCCAGAATGACTACATTGAGATCGCAAGAGAATTTCACGCAGTGATCGTGAGTAACGTCCCTCAGATGAGTATCGATACAGATGATCAGGCGAGGCGCTTTATCAATATGGTTGATGAATTTTATGACCGCAGCGTTAAGGTGATTATCTCTGCTGAAGCGCCTATCCATGAAATTTACCAGGGCGGCAAACTTAGCTTTGAGTTCGAACGAACAGAAAGCCGTTTGTTAGAAATGCAAAGTCACGAATATCTAGAGCAAGCACACAAGGCTTAATAGCACTCAAAGTAGGCGGGTTCTCTGGCCGCGCAGAACGAAACCGCCGTACCATCTGACTACTCCGAGGCAGAACCTGCGCCCCGAGACGGGCCGCCTACATAAGCCTTGGTAGCGCTCCAAGGAAGGCGGGGTCACCGGCCGCGCATAATCGAATCCCTAAGCCGTTTTTTACTCTCTCATTCTAAGCTTGCAATAAATGATCAACTTTATTGCTATGAAATATCATTGAGACCTTCGCTTAGCCAGCTATCCTAATAATGCGTTTTCCATTCAATGGACGAACAAATTTTATAGGATAAGT
>NZ_LWGE01000791.1:0-620 GCF_001635315.1 Oleiphilus sp. HI0123 | reverse complement strand
CGATGTCATGAACTGTCTCGCCGAGTTCTTTTGTAGTCAGAAAATTAAATTGATTGGCAAAATAATCAACGTCTTGCCAGCCTTGATGAGTACTTAACGAAGCAGTTTCAAAGCCATTGGTATCATTCGTAGCATCATCAAGTGTTGGGTAAGCTGTTGTACCTCGGGCTCCTGTCGCAACATAACCATTCTCGGTAATACCGTAGCGAGTCAGATTCACAATGCTCGAAGTTGGGCTAAATTCATAACCAACACGCAGCGTTGCAGTACTGGTTTCAGATTTCAGAAAGTCCTCATCTTGCACATAAGAAGGGATATCTTTAACAGGTTTGCCGGTATCACCATCTATGTAGGTACCTAAGTCCGGGCTATCTTCGCCTCGGAAATGATAGACATCCGCAACGATTTCTAGCTGATCTGTTACCTGGTGAGATAGTGAGATTGCTGCACCGGCGCGATTTCGGTCAGCCGGGTCACGGTCGGGAACATTTTCACCTGACTTAAGCAGGTTAACACGTAGGGCAGTGTCATAATCAATGACCTGGTTGATATCAGCCGTGACGCGGTGGTGCCAATCGGTGCCGATACCGATAGAGCCTTTCGCAAAGTCATACTCGGTG
>NZ_LWGE01000790.1:0-442 GCF_001635315.1 Oleiphilus sp. HI0123 | reverse complement strand
CCTTCAGGAATGGTGATACCAAATTTATTCATCATGTTGCGGAAGGTCTGGCTAGTAAAAGGCGTGTTATCTCCTGTACCACTTAAACCGACAACCAAACCATAACCAACCAGCTGATTCGAACGAACCCCCTGTACATTGGCAATATCTTTTAAACGATCCGCGCTAACGTCAAAACTAACCAAAGCAAAACCCAGCAACAATAAACTGGAGCGGCAGAACGAGCTAACTAAAGAAGCGATACCCGCTGCAGTAGCTTTGTAAGAAGCCTTTACACTATAAGACATCACATGAACCACCATTCACTGTTGAAGAATCGGGACAACCAGCCTTGACGATTAACATCATCAAAATCTCCTGTTCCACCATAGGCAATACGAGCATCAGCAACCTTAGAAGACGGGATCGTATTATCTGTGCCAATATCTTGCGGCCTCACCAA
>NZ_LWGE01000789.1:0-4665 GCF_001635315.1 Oleiphilus sp. HI0123 | reverse complement strand
TATTGGAACGCTATGAATCGCTAGTAGGAAAGCATGCCAAGCTCTTTGACGGCATGGAAGAGGTTCTCACTCTTTGTGAAGACAAAGACATTCCCTGGGGAATTATCACCAACAAACCTCGCCTCTACACCGATCTATTATTACAGCGTATGGACCTAGACAAACGAAGCCGTGTGACACTCTGCCCCGATGATGTCCGCAAATCCAAGCCTGACCCAGAATCCCTTCTTTTAGCAGCAAAGCAACTTGGCCTTGCGCCCGGTAATATCGTCTACGCTGGCGATCACGAAAGAGACATTCAAGCAGGTCAAGCTGCTGAAATGATTACAGTAAGTGCGCTATACGGCTATATTAAGTGTCACAAATCGGCCAAAAAATGGCCAGCCGATTACCAAATTCAACACCCATCTGAACTAATTTCACTTTTTCTTACATAAGCCACACAAAAACTGCAGTACTTTTCCTGAAATCATCTATGCTTAAAGCATATATCGCATTGTTTTTAGGAGAAAGCATGGCTGTCAACACAGCGCTGGTCGTCGATGATTCAAAATCCGCACGGATAATGCTCAGTCGACTTGTTCAAAAGAACGGCCTCGAAGTTAATATGGTGGAATCAGGCGAAGAAGCTTTAAGCTATTTAGAAAGCTCACCATTGCCCGATCTTATATTCATGGATCATATGATGCCCGGAATGGACGGCTTGGCTACCACTCGAGAGATCAGTCAAAACCCCAAAACAGCGCATATCCCTATCCTTATGTACACCTCTAAGGAAGGGCCAGAGTATGAAGCAGAAATGCTATCTTCCGGTGCCTACGCCATGCTAGGCAAGCCCGCAAAGCCAGATAGATTAGCTGAACTTATCGAAGAACTTAACAGTCGCCCTGCTCCTGATATTGCGGCCGATTCAGCCGAGCCAGAAGAACTCAGCGCAGTCACTCTCGATACAGGTGATCTACCTGAATTAAGTAGTACTGAAAGCGAACCATTAGAACAAGAACCTATTGCGACCAGCTCCCCAGAGGAAGAGGAAGAAGAAATGAGCCAGGAACTAATCGAAAAAGTATCATCCAAACTAATCGCCAGAGCGATCGAAGATGCGCTACAACCAATCAGCGGCTCGCTGCATCGTCTTGAAACAAATATTCACGAGAATCAGAGTGAAATACGTAAACTTAGCGCAAGGCAAGATCAGAACGTCAACCATGTTTCACAGTCAGTACTCGACGCCAGCCTTAAGCAAACCGGTGTTCAGTTCCAAAACCAGATCACTGCAGAGATCAAAGCAGTTAGAGACCTGATTGAAAGTCGTGCCGATCTTTCCCCTGCTGCACTACAGCAAATAAAAGATATAGCAACCCAGACTGGCGCCGAAGCAGGAACCGCTATGGGTGAAAAAGCCGCGAGCAGTGCTGCCGAGGCCGTCGCAGCGAAAGTAAGTGCCGCACAGGCACAAATCCAAGTTCAGCAAGATATGCAGCCTTATGTTCAGCAAGCCAAGAAGGCGAATATGATTGCAGTGGTATCACTTGTCGTTGCCATTGGAGCCATCGCAAGCAACTTCCTACAGTTCTAGAAGACTAAAAGCACTTATCGAATCCCTCTTAATGCGCGCCAGCTCTTTAAAAGGGATTTTTTATTTGCGCAAACGCTAAGCCCCCGCTCGAATCAAGCCCCCCAAACCAGCACTCTCGAGCTCATCCTCAAGCATCTCACGTATACAGCTTTCATTTTCGAGATTCAGCGCTTTTGTTAGAAGCTGCCTGGCTTTCTTATGCGAAAACGAACGAATTACCCACTTAACCTTGGGAATATTAAAGGCACTCATACTTAGTGTATTGATCCCCATTCCAAGTAGTAAAATAACCGCTACAGGGTCAGAGGCCATTTCACCACACAAAGACACCTTAAGTCGACGGGATTGAGCAGTACATACAATATGATTAATACTTGCCAATACCGCCGGGTTTAGAAAGTTATATAAGTCAGAGACCTTCGGATTATTCCTATCCACTGCAAGTAGGTACTGCGTTAGATCATTAGAACCAATAGATATAAAGTCAATTCGCTTTGATAGGTGTGGCAGGGCCATCATTGCTGCTGGCACCTCTACCATTATACCCACGCTTGGCTTTGCAACTTTAAGCCCCATTGCAAGTAGCTGAGCCACTGCTTGGTCAAGCAACTCTCTGAACGCATCCACTTCTTCTACACGGCTAACCATCGGCAACATAATTTTCATATTGCCAATCCCAAGGTTTGCACGAAGTAACGCTCGAATCTGAGCCAGAAAAATACTACTATTATCAAGTGTAAAACGTATACCACGCCAACCCAGATAAGGGTTATCTTCCTCAAAGCTGAAGTACGGCAAAGCTTTATCACCACCTATATCAAGGGTGCGCATGTAAACAGAGCGCGGCGCATAAGCCTCTAAAATTTTCCGATAAACAGCAGTTTGCTCATCTTCGGTTGGAAATGTTTCATGCAGCATAAAAGGAATTTCAGAACGGTATAAGCCTACTCCTTCTGCGCCTCTCTCTAGCCCTGGAGATAAATCGGCAAGCAAACCTGTATTCGCATAAAGATTGATACGATAACCATCACTGGTCTCGGCGGGCTTATCCTTAAGCTTATCAAGCCCTGACATCAATCGGTTTTCTTGTGCTGCCAGCCTTTGATATTCCCGCTGCATTTGAGGCGAGGCATTAAAAATGACCTGCGCTCTATAACCATCCATGACAGCAACACTACCCTCAACCTTTGACCAATTAAGATCACCGACACCCATGATTGCGGTAATGCCGAGAGCACTGGCCAGAACGGCCGCATGAGATAAAACCGAGCCATCCACGCATACCAAGCCAACCAAATTTTGATTCGCATATTCAGCAATATCGGCGATGCTTAAATTCTTTGAAAGCAGAATAAAGGGTTCATTTGGCAGCTGGACATTAAAGTCATGCGCATTAATGCTGGCATAGATACG
Source organism: Oleiphilus sp. HI0123 (assembly GCF_001635315.1). Taxonomy (NCBI): domain Bacteria; kingdom Pseudomonadati; phylum Pseudomonadota; class Gammaproteobacteria; order Oceanospirillales; family Oleiphilaceae; genus Oleiphilus; species Oleiphilus sp. HI0123. Next base: position 1,673 of record NZ_LWGE01000789.1, on the reverse strand, counting down.
CAAACCCAAATGACGGATATCTTCTGATCGAGCACGTAAGTATGGATCATCCATCGACTCAAACTGCTTGGCATGGCGGTCAATAACGAGCTTCAAAGCGTAAGAAGCACAATAGCCCTCTTGGATTAGCGTCTCTGTATCGACAACGATGGCATCATTCTCAAGCAACATCAGGTATACACCAAACAAAGCCTGAACCTCTTGAGTTAAAGATGAAGCCAGCTTGTCTTCACCTGCTTCGATCTCGAGCTTGACAGATGCAATCGCGTCACGAAAAGACCTGATCTCTGAGTCAATATCAGTCACGCTCTCTTCTTCAACGCAAGCTAAATCTTTAAAGGGTGCAATAACCTTAACGAGCCCAATCGAAATGCCAGGTGCCCCCTTTACCCCGCTGACTTTTATTTGATCACTAACATCCTTGTTAACAATCGCAGCCAAACTCTCCTGCTTAAGTACTGAGGATAAAGGCCCTGCCAGTTGAGCTGCTATCGTAATTAGAAAAGCTTCTTCCTCAGCAGAAAAAAGCCGTTTATCTTTACACTGAATAACCAGTACGCCAATGAGGCGACGAAAACTAATAATTGGCACACCCAAAAAGCCGGAAAAATGCTCTTCTCCCGTTTCCGGAAAGTATCTGTAGTAACGATTCTGAGAACCATCCTCTAGATTTAAAAGCGTCTGGTTCTCACAAATATAGCCAACCAGGCCCTCACCTGTTTTCATACGAACGGAGCCAATCGCGTTATTCGAAAGGCCTTCTGAAGCAACAAGAACCCAATCTTTCTGTATCTCATCTTGAAGGTAGATACTACAAACGTCCGAGCCGGTTACATCTTTGACTCTGGCAACAATCAGGTTCAGCAATTCGTCTGCTGACTCAAGTTCCTCAGCTTCTGTAAAAATTCGTCGAAGAGCTTGTAAGGGTTCCATAGATACTTCCTATAAAAACATCGTAAACGACAACATACCAAACCTTTACTTTACACCATATAGTTTTTCTAAGTCGAAAAAAATAATAAAAACATTGCCTTACAGAAGAAAAATCAAACCACTAAGAGCATAATTAGGCAACACACCAAAAGACGGTGCGAGCTCGCTATACAGGTGTAAATGAATCTAATCAACGTCATAACCCTATATTCGAGGGCGGTTTAACTAACAACATAAGTACGATCATGACGATTTTATTAGACGAGCCTTAAATCGATAACGCTTAAAAAGCAGGCAAGAGGTGATCAGCAGAAAATGTAACGACACAGAGCCCAGTTCGAGGCACTATATGGGTGGTGCTGGCATAATTGGTTATGTGACTAGAGGCTATACCGCAACAGAGTCTGATAACAAATCACACGAATTAAATACGCGCTCAGATAACCCATATTTTTTAGCCTGCTCTCGCCATGGTTTAATGTGCGGCGCACTTAGGTGATCATTTAAGCTCTCACGATTCGGCCACAACTCTGAAAAACGAATTAAGCCCTTATCGAATGGATCTTCCGCAACATCGTACGCAATGCATCCATCATTTTCGTGAGTGCTACGAACTAAAGCATTTAAGTGTGGTAATACTTTTTCGGTATTATCTGGAGGAAACCTTAATGATCCAAATACTGCTACTTTTGCTTTCATTGAACTTCCTTATTCATTCGTTTAATTTTAAAGAGGAGATG
>NZ_LWGE01000788.1:0-401 GCF_001635315.1 Oleiphilus sp. HI0123 | reverse complement strand
AAGCAGATGGCTATTCGTACCATCTTCAATATGCTTGGCCCCATGACTAACCCTGCTAACGTTGGTAAGCAAGTGATCGGCGTATTCAATAGTGCTTTGTGTAAGCCTATGGCTGAAGTATTAAAACGTCTGGGTAGCGAGCATATACTCATCGTCCACGCGAGTGACGGCCTCGATGAGATCACTATTTCCGGCGACAGCCATGTCGCTGAACTCAAGGATGGCGTAGTCAGTGAATACACCATCAAACCAGAAGACTTTGACCTGGCGCGAGCTTCACTTGATGGCTTGGGTGTCGATAGTGCAGAACAAAGCCTAAACTTGATAAAAGCAGCTTTAGGAAAGGAACAAAGCGAGGCTGCGCAAAAAGCACGCTCAATTATTACTTTAAATGCCGGTGC
>NZ_LWGE01000787.1:0-716 GCF_001635315.1 Oleiphilus sp. HI0123 | reverse complement strand
ATTGTTGCTAGTTTGGCGGAAGATTATGATGCGCTAGATGATGCGCTTATTAGATTAGGTGCGCGGGTCGAGAGTAAACCTTCACCAGGTTCAGACTACTACAAAGTTTGGCGGAATATTTTATTTGAGCCCTTTCTGACAAATGACGACTATGACTATGAATCTGCTTCTTTGCATATCGAAGCGGCCAAACAAACTCATTTGTTCTTTAAACATATGTCGCACTTTAGCCCGCCGGTTGAAAGCTTATATATTGACCGGATGATAAGTGGTCAGTACTGGATACTCAAAAGTATGGGGGTTAAGGCGGAATTCCGTTCTAAGTTGGCCCCTTATCTGCAAGGCTGATTAAGCTATGCTTCACTGAGTATTTGTTTAGCAATAATAATGCGCTGTATTTCACTGGAACCTTCGTAGATTGTTGTTACGCGTGCATCACGAGTAAGACGCTCTATAGGATAATCTTTAATATAGCCATTGCCTCCTAACAACTGCAGTGCTGTATAACAAGCTTTGTTGGCGGCTTCTGTTGAAAATAGCTTGGCCATTGATGCCTGTTTTGAAAACGGCGCGCCAGAATCTTTTGTGTAGGCCGCGCTCATAAGGAGCAAACGTGCAGCTTCTAGTTCTGTGTAGGTGTCCGCTAACATCCACTGGATACCTTGAAAGTTCGCGATTGCCTTGCCAAATTGCTCACGTTCTTTTGTGTATATCGT
>NZ_LWGE01000786.1:0-321 GCF_001635315.1 Oleiphilus sp. HI0123 | reverse complement strand
CTTATTGGTTTTGTTTGCAATCCCTTTTGGAATTCTAGGCTCACTTTTCGGTCATATGTTATTAAATCTGGAATTAACGCTTTGGTCATTCATAGGTATGGTGGCGGTCAGCGGTATTGTCGTCAATGACAACCTGGTCTTGATGGACTGTATTAATGAGCTGCGCAAGAAGGGCGTGAATATCTTTAGTGCAGTATGCGAAGCTGGCAAGAAACGCTTCAGGCCAATACTCTTAACGTCAATTACAACGTTTGCAGGCTTAACACCTTTGATCCTGGAAACCAGCATTCAGGCTAAGTTTTTAATACCCATGGCCGTATC
>NZ_LWGE01000785.1:0-398 GCF_001635315.1 Oleiphilus sp. HI0123 | reverse complement strand
TACCACCGTTGAAAATCCCACTGAAGAAAATCGCTTGATGCTGCCTTTGCTGATTTTTTCCTTGTTTGCAATGCGCGGGATAGGGGGGTTCTTGGGTGGATACTACATAGCTTATGTGGGGCAGAATATCGTTCACCGGTTACGCACCCAAGTGTTTGACCGGTATTTGAAACTGCCCAGTTACTACTTTGACTCAAACGCATCGGGACATTTGATTTCTCGAATTACCTTCAACGTTCAACAAGTCTCTTCAGCTGCAACTGATGCAATAACGGTGATTGTACGGGAGGGCTTGACTGTGATCGGCCTTTTTATTGTGATGATCAATGCTAACTGGAAATTGACCTTAATCTTTTTGGCAATTGGTCCAATGATTGGTGCCTTAGTAAGTTATGTGA
>NZ_LWGE01000784.1:0-554 GCF_001635315.1 Oleiphilus sp. HI0123 | reverse complement strand
ACGGACACTGCAAACGCCTTAGCCTAAGCTCTGCAATTATCTAGCCAACCCAAACAAGGAAGGCTATGAGCGAAATTCAGTACTAGATATTCAAGATAGTTTGCTGGATTGTATCGGCCGTCTCAATGGTCTTGGAGTTGGCCTGATAGTTACGCTGCGCAACAATCAGATTTACCAGCTCAGCAGATAAATCAACATTCGATTGCTCAACTGCAGAGGCCGTTAATAGACCCAAAGACGCCGTACCAGGCGCCCCGACAATCGGGTCACCCGAAGCAAAAGTCTGCACCCAAACACTATCGCCATCAGGTGATAAGCCTTCTACGTCATTGAAGTTAGCCAAAGCTGCCTGCCCTAGAACCAAAGACTCACCGTTGGAGAAACGAGACAGAATGACACCCGACTCATCGACATCCAGACCGACTAATCGACCTGTGGTATAACCATTCTGACTTAAGTCATTTACAGCAAACGGGCTACCAAACTGAGTAAACGATGATACATCTACCTCAAAGTTTGAGCTAGTTGGCGGCTGAGGAATCGGCAAAACCCCG
>NZ_LWGE01000783.1:0-365 GCF_001635315.1 Oleiphilus sp. HI0123 | reverse complement strand
TGCATATCGCTGGCTTGATCTTTACGCCGCAGAGTTTGTGGTTAAAGGTTTGTTAGAAGAAGAGCGACAGCATGCCAGCAGCTTAGCGCTTTTAATCTGTGAACTGTCCTACGCGACGAGTAAGGGGCAAATCTGTATTGCCTTGTCAGCTCATAAGATAGGACTTGATCACGACTTCAAAGCTAGCTTATTGCAGCTCTCCGTCGTCGATGACTTCTCACAAGCGAGAGCTCATAAGAGGCTGCATGCAAAACAGAGTGTCAAGCCCTTGGTTGTTTCGGGTGATAAGCTGTATTTGACTCGTTATTGGAATCTACAGTGTGAATTCGAAGCTTGGTTAGCGAAAAGGGTGAGCAGTGAAAGCC
>NZ_LWGE01000782.1:0-333 GCF_001635315.1 Oleiphilus sp. HI0123 | reverse complement strand
TCAGGAAAATCAGCATAGCTTGTCGTTGCTACGATTCTACTTCCAGCACCTAGAGAAAATAATAACTCAACTGAGTGTGGAGAAAGCGCTACGATTCGCTTTGCAACAAAGGGTGCGTGGGAAGTTTCGTCACTATGAGACAAGGAAGCTTGAAAAGCCAAGACTAGCAAAAGCAATAAATTAAGTACTCTGAACATAAGCACGATTTACCATCCTCGACGACGAAGAACCAGAAGAAAGAAGGCACTACCAATTGCTGCTGTAATGACACCAACGGGTAGCTCATTATTATCGATCAAGGTACGTGCAAGCACATCAACCCATACCATGAAA
>NZ_LWGE01000781.1:0-642 GCF_001635315.1 Oleiphilus sp. HI0123 | reverse complement strand
ACGCAGGAACAATGAACCCGCTGAAAATCAAAGGTTCTCACACAGCAATGAAGAGTGGCATGCTGGCTGCAGAAGCTGTTGCAGAGAAGCTTGCTGGCGGTGCAGAAGGCGAAGAAGCGACCAACTTTGAAGCGAAGTTCAAGAACAGCTGGCTACACGACGAACTGTACAACACGCGTAACTTCGTTGGCGTTATGCATAAGTTTGGCACTTACCTTGGTGCGGCTTATACATTTATCGACCAAAACATCTTTGGTGGTAAACTGCCTTTCAGCTTCAGCGATAAAACTTACGACCATGCTGCACTTAAGCCAGCAGCAGAATGCAAAAAGATCGACTACCCTAAGCCGGATAACAACATCACCTTTGACCGTCTTACTTCTGTATTCCTATCGAATACAAACCACGAAGAAGATCAAATGTGCCACTTAAAGCTTAAGGATGACTCTATCCCTCTTGGCCACAACCTGACTAAGTTTGATGAGCCTGCACAGCGTTATTGCCCAGCAGGTGTATATGAGATTGTAGAAGAAGATAACGGCGATAAGCGCTTCCAAATCAACTCTCAAAACTGTGTTCACTGTAAGACCTGTGATATCAAAGACCCTGCACAAAACATTACCTGGGTCACACCAGAAGGCG
>NZ_LWGE01000780.1:0-382 GCF_001635315.1 Oleiphilus sp. HI0123 | reverse complement strand
GAAGTGTCCCGCCCCATTTGAACCGACGATTGAGACAAGAGCTTAGCGTATATTTGTTGGCGAGAGATTACTGAAACTAGCTGCCCTTTATTATCCAGAACAGGAACTACCTGATAATGCACCTGTTCGAATAACTCAAGTACGTATCCCCATGTATCGCTTAGCTGAACACTAACGACCGGTTGGCTCATAACTTGGTAAGCATGATAAACAGCTTCTTGCTGTGAGTTTTTCTTAAGCAAATTCTGATATTCAGAAATCGCTTTGACGGGCACATCATAGGAACTTCTGGCTTGCTCATTCTCTTCAAGCTCTACTTCTGTATAATTTAAACTCGGTATTGTCGAGGTATTGGCGGGTTTCTCAACCTTCCTAAGCTTTT
>NZ_LWGE01000779.1:0-538 GCF_001635315.1 Oleiphilus sp. HI0123 | reverse complement strand
CGCCTCGTTACCGTAGGCATAGCCACCCCAATTCAGATAGGCATCGGCTAGATCACTCTTTTGCTCCCAACAACGCTCGTCTATCAAGCCCTGTAGACCCGCACCATAAGCGCCGGGCTTACTACCAAACACACGATAACTCGCCTGCCTTCTAGCCAAATCGGCATTTAACCCCGTCAGTGTTAGTTCATCGATACGCTCTAACACATGCTGTTGAATGATGTTCTCGTTTCCAGGTTCTTCGATATCGACAATCGTTTGCACGGCCGCATCAAATAATTTCATGACGTTAGGAAATGCATCTCTGAAAAAGCCCGAGACCCGCAAGGTCACATCGACACGAGGTCGTTGCAGCAATTGGGTGCTCAGCACTTTAAAATCAACAACACGGTTAGATCCCGGCGCCCAAATAGGTTCGACGCCCATCAGAGCAAAAGCCTGAGCGATATCATCGCCACCGGTTCGCATGGTTGCCGTACCCCAAACTGACAAACCTAGCTGTTTGGGATAATCACCATGCGCTTGAAGATGACGTTCG
>NZ_LWGE01000778.1:0-3367 GCF_001635315.1 Oleiphilus sp. HI0123 | reverse complement strand
TACTCAGGACTCTTGCTCGGTGGCGACACCGACATCAGTCGCGCCGGAAAGTTTACATTGGTCAATAACCTCCAAAACTAGCTTCGCCGGTACGTTCTCATCGGTTACAACCAGTACCGACTTATCTGTACTAACGCGCAACATGTCGCGAAGTTTACTCTGCAGGCTGTAAATTCTGACAGGCTGATTATCGACATAGACATCACCTAACTTATCGATGAATACGCGTGTGGCCTTGGTTGATGCCGCTGCGGCGCTCGATGCACTGGGTCGGTCTAGGTCCAGCTTCATATCTTTTACAAAGGTTGTGGTAACCATAAAGAAGATCAATAGGATAAATACCATATCAATCAAGGGTGAAATGTCGATCTGACCTTCTTCTTCAGTTTCTTGTCTATATCTCATGGCTCATGCCTCGTTTTAAATCTTGTGTTACCAGGCCCCATAACAATTCAGTGCCGGTATATATGAGTCAGTTATTAAGCTTGCTGTTGACGCTTGCTACTCTCTTTAGATCTTGCAACAACCAGGTCGCGGATCTGGTCAAGCTCACGATAAATATTCCTTTCCTTTCGCTCGATGATCCTTCCGATCATTAAGCCAGGAATAGAAATCGCTAATCCCATTTGAGTGGTAAACAATGCCTTACTAATGCCCCCGGCAATACCACCTGACTGGCTAAACAAGGCCATATCGCCTAGCGAATTAAACGTTTCAATCATGCCATCTACGGTACCGAGCAAACCAAGCAGTGGTGCTACAGCAACCAATGAGCGAACTAGCGTTTTATGTTTGCCCAAGCCTTCTTTAATAATTGAAAACTCTTCATCTATCAGCGCTTTCAAAAGCTCCGGAGATGAAACCGTTCGCGAGGTATCCATCGCAAATTTAGCCGCTTCAGCCGTCGTAGATTTAAGTTTTAAAAATTTCTTTTTTTGCTTTTTTGCCCGACGAACCAAGTCTCGAGGGTTATGTTGCGCCGAACGAATATTCATCGCTCTGTAGACCAAGGCGAACCACAACAAAATAGAGACAAAAATGAGAGGCAACATAACAAAGCCCCCCATCTCGTAGTATTCGAGCAAGGTACTGGTATTGGGGATAATTTCTAACATTCGTGTTCCCTATAAACAGAATCTAATAATCAATGGAAAGCTTGCTACCAAGACCCAAGGCCTAGGTAGCTATGAGCTTAATTACACATTTGTCGATTCTTTATGGGTGTTTATCACGTTGAGCGCTGCACGCTCTAGGCCGTTCTTGGTGCGAAGTGCCCAGCTAGACAACATATTACCTATCAGCAACAGCGGGATCGCAACGATCAAGCCAAACTTAGTTGTCACCAAGGCTTCAGATATACCCGTTGATAGTAACTTGGGGTCACCCGTACCAAATTCGGTAATGATATCGAAGGTACCGATCATGCCGGTAACCGTACCTAGCAAGCCAAGCAAAGGCGAAACCGCTGCAATAACAAGTATTGCTGAGCCGAAACGATCTATTTTGGAGCTTTCGAACAAGATTGCTTCTGAAATAATATCTTCGATATGGTCTCGCTCTTTCTTGATATTACGAAGCGTTGCAGAGATAACTCTATTAGCACTGCTTGCGTTTTTCTTACACGCTTTTAGTGCCGCATCGATTCCATCACTTTCAACGAGTTGATTGACTCTAACGGTATTCTTTTGGATATCAGAACCAAGCATAATCAAGAAGATAATTCTTAGAGCAACTAAAGCTAAACCTAACAAGCCAATTGCAAGAATGATCTTACCTATCAAGCCACCTGCTTTAATATCATCAGAGAAACCTTTTTCTGCCTGTTTCTCTATCGCCAGATCAACATTGTCGAATAGGAATACGGGGATATTTGATTCGCCACCCAAGACACCTTGAATAGATTGGGACGACTCAGTATCCCAAACTTTAAACTTAGCATTGCCGCTTGGCGCTAGTACGCCACCATTTTCAGCATCCAAGCCAAAGCGAGCGATACGACCAACATTCAAGACTTCTCCGTTAACTTCTTTACCGGAAACATCAAAATAAGTTGCCTGAGCCTTATTTACACCACTATCAGAATGCAATGTCTTCGCAGCTTCTTTAAACGCCTGCCCTAATTGCTTATCCATATCTAAGGCTTCATCAACATTTACACCCAGCTTACTCAAACTTGAGCGAGCCTGTATAAGAGTTGTTTCAAGCAGTAATTGGTCATTCTCATTGAAGTCGACATCACGCGAGGCTTCGACAATATCCTGATTGAGACGATCGACCTGATTCTTTTTCTTTAAATAGCTTTTTTGCAGGCCATCAATATCACCCTGAAGTTTCTTCAAGGTAATTTCCTGAGATTCGGACAACTTAACCAAGCGTTGCTCTAAAGCCTTTTTCTCAGCGACCAGATAAGCATATTCCTTCTGATATGCCTGCTCTAGCTCTCCTGCCTGAACAGTAAATGATAAGCTGAAAACCACCATCATTAGCGATAATAATCGTATTAAGTTACTCATATTCATTACATCAAATATCCGTGTTAGGCCTAAAATTAATTCGAGGAAGTGTTAGCAGGAAGAAAGTTAGGTACCTTGAACAATCCGTTGCGGATGTTCTTATTGAAAGAATCAAATAAATAATCAAGTTCGCGTAGATTTTCACTTCCGCTTATTGAAGCTTGATTCCATCCGCTACTCTCTTGCTTAATCACCCCATATTCACCATCAGAGGTTTTGAAAAACATCGCTATTTTTCCTAAGCGTAAAACCTTAACTAGCTTGTCTTCACCCGAAATAAACAGCGACTCATTATAAATACCACTGCTTCGACCCAGGATTAACTCATCTTCTACAAAGGCCCATAGCTGATTAGCTGCTTTGTTAGGCGTGATAATATTTGTAATTAAGCGATGCTCAATATCATCTAAGGCTTTCAAGCGCTGCGGCAACTTAAATGGAATCGAATCAGCTAGAGAAACCTTAAGCTCTGCAATAACATTTTTAAGAACCGGGCTAACCTCGTCGTAGGCTTCAAACTTATCTTTATTAGCTGTTTGAAGTTTTTCTAGCTCGCGCTGTAGGTCTTTGATATTCAACTCAGAACGGCTAATCTTTACATCCAAGTCAGATTTTTGGTTAGAGTAAGACCGTATCTGATCATTGAAACTATCTTTCTTGAAGTTGATTTCATCGTGCAAAGACGAGATCTGCTGACGTATCTCAACCAATTCCTGAGAGATATTTTCAAGGGAATCTAAATTAGTATTTGCTGCGTAAGATGTGGCGCCAGCAAATAGCAACGTTAGTGAACTAAGCTGTGCGACGGATCGAATTTTGGATGATAGCTTCAAGGTTCCAACTCTCATAATTTT
>NZ_LWGE01000777.1:0-491 GCF_001635315.1 Oleiphilus sp. HI0123 | reverse complement strand
CTTCCAAACTACCTTGCTCATAGAGACTTTTCATTAACTCTTTATCGCGCTGAATATCACCAAGGTTATGACCATTCACCGAGCGTATCACATCACCCTTGTTAAGATTTAGCCCCGACAACATTGGGTTTCCACCTTGGTAAACATACCCCTCTGAAGAAGCTTTCAGCCCAACTGAGCCCAATGCAGCGACAGGATCTTCCTGTAAGCGCTCTGCAGCCTCATCCATAAATTGCTGAGGCGTTTCTACTGATTCCACCCTTGCTCTTCTTTTCGGCTGGGCTTTAACCGGCGTTACCTTAGAAAAACTGCTACTGCCTTTGATGCTCTTCTTTTCTTCAAAAGCCAAAGTTTCTAGCCTTCCGTTACGCCTCAAGAGAATACGATCACTATATACCTCTTCCAAAGTGGCCCTGCCTGGTAGGGCATCACCTATGCCATAGTAATCCGCCTTCTTGCCAATCTCTTCTACTATAGCACCCGATGCGCCA
>NZ_LWGE01000776.1:0-680 GCF_001635315.1 Oleiphilus sp. HI0123 | reverse complement strand
GTCGTATTGGCTGAAATCGCACAGCAGTAAGACGCATGAGGGTTATACCGAATGGTTGGTACCTAAGATCGTCATAGATGCAATTGAAGCGCAGAAGGCGTATGTACGTACTTTACGAGAAAGGCTTTGGCAAGAACAGCAGAGCTTACTTGAAAACGATCCTGAGCATCCTAAAGCTCTTAAAATCGCGCACTTCAAGCACCATCTGTTTTTGACCACAAGCACGGCGAATAAGAATGCGATTAATGCGCTTACTAGTGATGCTTTTGATCGTAGGTTGAAATCGTTCTGCACTGCATTGGGCATTAACGGCATGGCTAGTCACCGCTTTCGGCGCACGTTTGCAGTTTACTGTGCACAGTCAGCGTATGGCGACTTGCGTTATTTGAAGCAGCACTTCAAGCATTGGTCGATGGACATGACATTGCTCTACGCGGGAAATGAAGCGCAAGAAGTGGAGCTTTACGACGAGATCGCCATTGAGATTAAAAATTATAAGGTGGCGCGTGTTGAAGAGTTTTTGGATGAGGGCACGATTATCACGGGGGGGCTCGCTAATAAACTAATCTCCTATCGCTCCAAGAGTGAAGCAGTTAAGACCTTCGAGAGTCGCGCTGAGATGGCAGAAAAAATCTCTGATAGCGTGCATCTTCGTTCAACGGGTCATTCGTGGTGCACAT
>NZ_LWGE01000775.1:0-511 GCF_001635315.1 Oleiphilus sp. HI0123 | reverse complement strand
TGGTGAAATCGCAAGTGGCAATTACCGTGAAGACATCCATGTCAGCGGCAATAATGAATTAACGGCCTTGATGTGCTCACTTAAATCGATGCAGATAAAAATGGGCTTTGAAGTAGAAGAAGCGATCGCGATTGCGAATTCAGGTAGCCGAATTAAGCAAGCCCTTGATGTCTGTAATACCAATGTCATGTTGGCAGATGACCGCATGGATATTATCTATCTGAACGCGTCGGTTCAGAAGATGTTCAAAGACGCTGAAGCAGACTTACGGAGTGATTTACCAAACTTTGATGCGGATAACTTGTTAGGCGCAAGTGCAGATGTTTTGTATAAAGATCCAAGTCATCAGCGTGCGGTGATAGAAAACCTTAACGGCACGCAGAAGAGTCGAATGAAAACGGGCGGAAGAGTGTTTGACCTAATGGCAACGCCGGTGATTAATGACCAAAGCGAGCGTTTAGGAACAGTAATTGAATGGAACGATATCACTGAAGAGCTGAAACGCACGGAA
>NZ_LWGE01000774.1:0-219 GCF_001635315.1 Oleiphilus sp. HI0123 | reverse complement strand
GGCGGAGACTTGGGTGGCGCCGTAAAAGGCTTTAAAAAAGCCATAAAAGATGATGAGAAAGCCGCTGTAGAAAAGAAAGACAGCGACATCATCGAAGGCAAAGCTGAAAAAGTCGAAAGCAATGATAAAGAGCAACAAAAGTAACCCTGATCAGGCCCTAGCTATCGAATACTATGTTTGACGTTGGTTTTTTAGAGCTCGTCTTAATCGCTATCATCG
>NZ_LWGE01000773.1:0-626 GCF_001635315.1 Oleiphilus sp. HI0123 | reverse complement strand
GTAGCGAGACAGAAGCGCTGATTCTAGAACAGAATCAGATAAAGACCCTTAAGCCCCCGTACAATATTCTCTTGCGAGATGATAAGTCTTACCCCTATATCTATTTGGCAAGCGATAAAGAATACCCTTCATTATCCATGAAAAGGGCGCGTAGCAAAGGGAAGGTTGGACGTTATTTCGGGCCCTTTCCAAGCTCTGGTTCAGTAAAAGAAAGCCTGAACATGCTTGAGAAAATCTTCAAGGTTCGCCAATGTCATGATAGCTATTACAACAACCGCTCTCGCCCTTGTCTTCAGTATCAGATAAAACGCTGCAAAGCTCCGTGTGTCGGTTTGGTTAGTCACGAAGAGTACCTGGAAGATGTTAAAAGTGTTGAGATGTTTCTGCAGGGAAAGAGTCCTGAATTAATCCGTAGGCTTATTTCGCAAATGGAGCAGGCTTCTATAGAGCTTAAGTTCGAAGAGGCCGCAGAGATAAGAGATCAGATTGAGCATCTTCGACATGTTCAGGAAAGCCAGTCTGCCGAGGGTGGGACGCAGAGCCTGGATGTAGTTGTACTCGTAGCAAAAGGCGGCTCGGTTGTAGCATCAATGCTTTATGTGCGTAACGGGCGAATTCTTGGCCAT
>NZ_LWGE01000772.1:0-555 GCF_001635315.1 Oleiphilus sp. HI0123 | reverse complement strand
ATTAGCGGCATCAACCCCCAACCTGATGATCGTTTGGTAGAGATTGGGCCTGGTCTTGGTGCGCTTACTGAACCCTTGCTTGAGGCAAGCGAAGGAAATCTCCAAGTCGTAGAGCTTGATCGTGACTTGATCCCTATCCTGCGCACAAAATTCTTTAACTATCCCGACTTCGTCATTCACGAATCAGATGCCTTGAAGTTCGACTTTGATCAACTGGCAGATGACGAACATAAGTTAAGAATCGTCGGCAACCTGCCTTATAACATATCAACACCGCTCATCTTTCATTTGCTGGAAAGCATTACTAACCTGAAAGACATGCATTTTATGCTACAAAAAGAAGTAGTAGAGCGTATGGCTGCAGCACCGAGCACTTCACACTATGGCCGCTTGGGTATCATGACTCAGTACTATTGCCGTGTTCAACCACTGTTTATTGTCGGCCCTGAATCATTTGACCCGGCACCAAAAGTTGAGTCAGCCATTGTCCGCCTGGTTCCGCATGCTACGCTTCCTTATCCTGTTGAATCGGTAGAGCGTCTTCAGCATATTGTA
>NZ_LWGE01000771.1:0-526 GCF_001635315.1 Oleiphilus sp. HI0123 | reverse complement strand
ACACACCAGAAAAGCAATGGAAGCTAACAGAAGAAGACATCCGAAATAGGCTAAAATGGGACGATTACACACACGCAAGCAACGATATGTTCCGTTTCACTAGTACCGAAGCATCACCCTGGAACGTAGTACCCGCTAATCATAAGTGGAGCATGCGAGTTGCTGTCATGCAGAAGCTGAATGATCAGCTTGTGAAAGGTGTTGATATCACACCACCCGCTCTCGACCCAAAGCTGGTCAAAGCTGCCAAGAAGCATTTGGGTCTAGAAATTTAGGCAGGAGTGATTTACTTCTGCTTCGCTTCAAAAGCTTCGAGCTGCTGAGGCGTTGCCTTCAATTGATGCTTCTCTTTCCATTCAGAATAAGGCATACCATAAACGGCTTTACGCGCCTGATCATAGTCAATTTCAACACTTTGCTCTTCGCCAGCGGCCATGTACCATTTTGCTAAGCAGTTACGACAGAAGTCAGCCAGAATCATTAGGTCGATATTTTGCACTTCTTTGTGGTCGTCAAAGTGTTTTAG
>NZ_LWGE01000770.1:0-263 GCF_001635315.1 Oleiphilus sp. HI0123 | reverse complement strand
TAGATGACCATCGTGTAAGATACATCACCAAAGTGTCTTGTAACGGTGACTTCAGTCTCATGGCCTTGTCGGGTGAATATGGTGTCAGCTTGGTCTATCCCTATGACAAAGGAAGAGTCTGGTATCGCACTCTTTGCTTTTTCTCTTCTATGGAAGATGCAGACATAGAATCTCTTTCTCTGGATGAGGAGAAAGGTATCGTTTGGGTGTCTCATCAGAAAGGTTTCGAGACTCTAACGATCCAGTATGGAGTGATTCAATCG
>NZ_LWGE01000769.1:0-1011 GCF_001635315.1 Oleiphilus sp. HI0123 | reverse complement strand
TCGACTCTAAAGAAGCCTTGGTAATGTATTTGCTGAAAGATCTATGGGATCAGGCGATGGTGAAAATTGATGTTCATTATGATGCCGTCAGCCCCTTGGGTGAGCAGCTAACAGCATTACTAAAGCAAGAAGTGAATCTGGTGGGCGACAAAGAATATATCGATTTAGCACGCGTGGCGCTAGGGCACTTCCTGTTCCAGCCGGAGGCCCTACAAAAAGAACTTGAAAAGTTCGATGATGAAGACACCGCGCTGACGCTATGGTTAGAAAGCGCGTCTAAAGATAAGCGCATAAATTTACATGACACAGAGCTAGCTTTCACACAGCTTCACAACCTAATAAAGGGAAGTTGCTTTTGGCCTCAAGTTGTTCAAATTGCGCCTGTTTTATCTGAACCTGAAAAACAAGCACTAGTGCGCGAAACCGTTGATATGTTTTTGGCTCGATATAAATAATGATAAATATTAATTGTAAAAGTCAGCGCTTGAGCTGAGCTATTAGAACACTGCGTTCGACTAAAGCGCACGACTCCTGCGCATTACTTAGTCGTTAAAGTGCCAAATTCGGCCCCTAGTACGTACCTTGTAGGTCGGGTTTCAACCCGACAGATCGGTGCCAATGAGGTAGTTAATAGGTATTGTAAGCACCGCGTCGGGCTGAAGCCCGACCTACGAATAAAGTGCGAATATGCCAAGTTCGGACTCTTCGATATCAATAGGGTGTGCCGTGCGCACCGATAAACCCCGCGACTCAAACAAACAGTAATGGGGGGGCGGCCAAAGCAATTTCCCTAACCTGTAGGCAGAGCCTTCCACGGCTCGCAAGCGGGCTAGCACGGGGCAGATTCATGCGAGGGGTTGAACCCTCTGCCTACTAAGACGAGGTATCAAACTCCGCTGGTGCGCACGGCACACCCTATTGATATCGAAGAGTCCGAACTTGGCATATTCGCACTTTATTCGTAGGTCGGGCTTCAGCCCGACGCGGTGCTTACAATACCTATTAACTACC
>NZ_LWGE01000768.1:0-1670 GCF_001635315.1 Oleiphilus sp. HI0123 | reverse complement strand
GAGTGCTCAGGGTGTCACGCTTTCCAGTGATATTCAGATCGTCGACCCAGACGAAGCACGTGAACGCTATGTCATCCCAATGACAGAGATCAGAAAGCATAAAGGCGTGAGTCACCAAATGGCGCGAGCAATGCTAGAAGACAATGTCGTACTCGCAACGATGATGGTGGCGCTAGATGAAGTTGACGGGCTTGTATCAGGAGCTGTTCACACAACAGCCAACACTGTGCGCCCCGCGCTTCAGTTGATTAAAACAAACGATTGCGCCAAGGTAGTGTCTTCAGTTTTCTTCATGTGCCTCCCCGACCAAGTACTTGTATATGGTGACTGCGCCATCAACCCAGACCCGAATGCCGAACAGCTGGCCGATATTGCGATACAAAGTGCCGACTCAGCCAAAGCATTTGGCATTGACCCCAAAGTCGCCATGATTTCCTATAGCACAGGTGTAAGCGGCACCGGCGCAGACGTCGACAAAGTTCGTGAAGCTACTGAGATCGCTAAGAACTTAAGGCCAGACCTCGTAATTGACGGCCCCCTCCAATACGATGCGGCGGCGATTGAAAGTGTCGCCAAGAAAAAGGCACCGAACAGCCCGGTGGCCGGTCAAGCAACCGTTTTTATCTTCCCAGATCTAAATACTGGTAACACCACCTACAAAGCTGTACAACGTAGCGCCAATGTAATCAGTATCGGCCCAATGCTACAAGGTTTGCGCAAACCTGTTAACGACTTATCTCGTGGCGCATTAATAGAAGATATCGTCTTTACCATTGCACTAACGGCCGTACAGGCATGTCAGTCTGAACAAAAAGGCGATTAAAAAGCAAACCGAATTTAAGGCGCTATATCTTAGCGCCTTCATTTAGTTCGCCTCTAGTATTAGCAAAACCTACACATTCCGCTTACAGATCTAGGACTGAGATGCCTATAACAAAACACTATATCTAGTGCTAACATAAAAAGATAAGTAAGCACTAATTCTGCAAAGCCCATAAATACAAGCACCTTCCTTTTCCTCATATTTTATCGCCCCAAAGTATTGACAAACCAGTCTCGACCACCTTGATATTTACACAATAAAAAAATCGGAAAAGAAACTTCACACACCACAATATAGTGTTATACTTCCCGCATACACAACAACATGTAGTGGATACTAAAACAAAACGCCCCCTATATATTGATGTAATAAGGACAGTATTAGCCCCCAATGGACCAGCCTTTTTCGGGTTTTTACATACTGAACAAGCTTTGATGTCAGCGGCTTATGCCACTAAAGCTAGAAACAGTGTGCGGTAAAGTGATGTACCAAACTAACACTATATATAGAAGCGCTAATCAGCATTAACTCAGCCGTTTTAGCCTACTCTTAATAACAACTGAAAAAATGATATTCCAGATAGAGGTCATACATGAACGCCAAAGTTGAACCACTTGTCTCTCCATTACCAATGCAAGACGCTTCTCAAGATATCTGGCACACTAAGTACCAGCTAAAAACTAAAACTGGTCAGGCCGTCGATCAAAACATTGACGCTACCTATGAGCGTGTTGCCAAAGCGCTTTCATCTGTAGAAGAAGAGGGCAAAAGAGAAACCGTCTACAACGACTTCAAGTGGGCACTAGAAAACGGCGTTATTCCAGCCGGCCGAATCATGTCTAATGCC
>NZ_LWGE01000767.1:0-384 GCF_001635315.1 Oleiphilus sp. HI0123 | reverse complement strand
CTATACTAGCGCCCGTTCAAATTTTGGGTATTGAATCTACGTTGTGAGCTATGTTGGACAAGTTATACCATAAGCAGAAGTTTGCTCAGGCAAGCATAGAGAGTATGTATCGAGTATTTACAGTACCCGAAGCACCAGACTCTACTCTTAGCCGTATTGATAAAGACGTTTCTAATAATCTTGCAGGATTTATGCAGGACCATATCGTCGCGGTCGAACATGATTTGCAAGAAATGGAAAAAGACTTTTCTGATCCCAGGATTCCTGAAAAGCCCATTTTTGTATCCGAACATACTCAATTTCTTCTAGATAAAATAGTTGCGCAGTCTGTTCACACCTCATCGCCTAGCTTCGTTGGTCATATGACCTCTGCTTTACCTTATT
>NZ_LWGE01000766.1:0-697 GCF_001635315.1 Oleiphilus sp. HI0123 | reverse complement strand
TGTTGGTTGGCGCCAAGATCGCCAGACTTTTGATGCGGCGAGAGTTACGGTTAAGCCAATTGAAGGTCTTACTTTAGATGCATCCTATATTTATAAAGTAAACCGAATTAACTCAGGTGCCTTTGCGGATGTCGCTGATACTGATATAACACTATTAAATGTTGCTTACCAAACTCCCTTTGGTAAAGCTGTGGTATACAACTATGAGATCTCAGGAGAGCCTTATGGTGCCGCAGATGGTTGGGATGAGCTATCAACAATTGGTGCAAGTTTTACCGGCTCAACATTAGCAGGTGAAGATCTGAAAGTTTCATATGCTCTAGAGTATGCTTCGCAAGATAATGAAACGAAAGATGCCAGTATGGATTATATGATGGCTGAGGTTGGCCTAACTGCGTCAGGAGTGACAGGCAAGCTTGGGTATTCGTCCTTAGGATCTGACGACGGCAATCAGTCGTTCGCGACACCTTTAGCAACTGTTCATAAGTTTGAAGGTTGGGCTGATGCATTTCTAGGTCAGTCCTTGTTTGGTGCGGGTGGCGGTAATGGTGTTGTAGACACTTATGCTTCAGTCTCAGGTAAGTTCGCTGGTGTAAAACTGGTGGGTGTTTACCATGATTTTGAGACCGATGAAGGCAGTGCTGACGCGGGTAGAGAGATAGATCTTTTGGCAGTCAAAAAGTTTAATAAAACCTAT
>NZ_LWGE01000765.1:0-596 GCF_001635315.1 Oleiphilus sp. HI0123 | reverse complement strand
GCTTCGGCTGACTCTCTTGAGGAGAAAACCAATGGCAATTGGAATCGAAGACAAAAAGGCGATTGTCGCCGAAGTCAACGAAGTTGCTGGCGGTGCTTTATCTCTTGTGATGGCTGATTATCATGGCGTTGACGCTAATGATATGACAGGCCTTCGTAAAGAAGCTCGTGAAGGCGGAGTTTATCTTCGTGTCGTTCGAAACACCTTAGCAAAGCGTGCGGTAGAAGGAACAGAGTTTGAATGTGCAGCTGAAGCGTTGGTTGGTCCAACAATTCTTGCATTTTCTTTGGAAGATCCAGGTGCGGCAGCGCGCTTGTTGAAAGATTTTGCTAAAGAAAAAGAAGCATTCGAGATAAAAGCATTAGCGGTTGGTGGTGAACTACTGGGTGCAGATCAGATCGATCGTTTGGCTAAGTTGCCAACGCGCGATCAGGCGTTGGGCATGTTGGCCAGCGTTATTCAAGCACCTATTACCAAGCTTGCACGTACATTCAACGAAGTTCCTTCGAAGGTTACTCGTGCAGTGGCAGCAGTTCGCGATCAGAAGAAAGACGCAGCTTAATTATTTTTTATATAACTTACATTTAGGAGAATGG
>NZ_LWGE01000764.1:0-670 GCF_001635315.1 Oleiphilus sp. HI0123 | reverse complement strand
TTATACAGCGCATGGCAGAATATTATTCGGGTAGAAAAAGAGCCGGGTTCTGATTGTGAGCGTCATCACTATGATTTGGTAGGGCCGATTTGTGAGACGGGCGACTTCTTGGGTAAAGATCGTGATTTGGCTATTAAGGCGGGCGACTTGCTCGCGGTAATGTCATCAGGTGCTTATGGCTTTGCAATGAGCTCGAACTACAACTCCAGAGGTCGTGTGGCAGAGCTGGTTGTAGATGGTGAGCAAGTCGTATTAGCGCGTAAGCGTGAAACAATTGATGATCAACTAGCGCTTGAGAATTTGATGCCTTAGTGGGCATTTAGAGTATTTTAGGTATCGGGAGAAAACAATATGGTGGTGAACTTTACCAAAATGCATGGTTTGGGTAATGACTTTATGGTGGTTGATATGATCAGCCATCATGTTCACCTTCGTCCTGAACAAATTCGCCGAATGGCTGATCGTAATTTAGGTGCGGGCTTTGACCAGCTTTTGTTGGTCGAACCACCTGGCAAGCCTGATGTTGATTTTCGCTATCGAATTTTTAATGCCGATGGTTCAGAAGTTGAGCAGTGTGGTAACGGTGCCAGGTGTTTCGCAGTCTTCGTGCGCGAGAAGAAGCTAAGCAACAAAGATAGTATTCGGGTCGAAACAAAAAAAGGCGATATTG
>NZ_LWGE01000763.1:0-493 GCF_001635315.1 Oleiphilus sp. HI0123 | reverse complement strand
TCTCGACGGTGCCCATAACCTTACTGCGATCAACTTCGGCTGAAACAATAAAAAATAAGTCCGAGAACTTTAACAGTTTCTTGTAGCGTAGCTCCTCAAGTAACTCCTGGCCGTTTTTGCCTTTGCCTAAGTCATAGTTGCACAGCGTAACGTCGTAATTGACGTTCTGAAAACCTGAGACAACATTTTGTGCACTGCTTGCTGTGTCAACGAGCTTAAGGCCAAGTGACATCAGTGTCTTTTTGGTAGAAAAACGGAAGGAGTCTAGTTCATCGACGATGAGAAAGCGTTTCTTGGCAAATTCTTCCAGTGACATAAGGTTTTATATGAGTGTAGATTTATGAGCTCAAATATGAGCGGAGCATGCCGCTTGGTAGGCGGGTGTTTATTTGATTATAGGTTAACTTGAGCCATTGTCTTTTTTTATTGTGACTCTATTTTAATCTTGATAGCTTGCTGACAATCACTTCTAATCATATTCCGGCCAGCACTT
>NZ_LWGE01000762.1:0-583 GCF_001635315.1 Oleiphilus sp. HI0123 | reverse complement strand
CGTGAGTCAGCCAAAAATCTGTATGCCTGTAACAAACCTGATGGCCCGACAAACTTGTCAGGATTCCACCAGAATGATGGGCAAGCTGTTGAACAACAAGCACATAAGATACATTCATACAATCCATCCAGCTTTTCACGATCTTGAGGCGTCTGTATACGCTCAATAGCAGGTGCTGGCGTATCATTAATCAAGAATGGCTTAATTTTCTCGTATTGCTTGTAGAACATAGACATATCTACAACCAAGTCACGAATAACCGGCAAGCCCGGCAAAGGACGAATGATTAACTTGTTACCCTTCACAACTTCTGAAAGAGGTGTAATACAAGCCAATCCATTCTTACCATTCATGTTCAAACC
Source organism: Oleiphilus sp. HI0123 (assembly GCF_001635315.1). Taxonomy (NCBI): domain Bacteria; kingdom Pseudomonadati; phylum Pseudomonadota; class Gammaproteobacteria; order Oceanospirillales; family Oleiphilaceae; genus Oleiphilus; species Oleiphilus sp. HI0123. The sequence goes on along the minus strand of NZ_LWGE01000762.1, from coordinate 221 downwards.
ATCTGAACCACAAACACCTTCACGACAAGAGCGGCGGTAAGCCAGTGATGGATCTTTTTCCTTAAGCAAGCCCAGGACATCAAGAACCATCAAATCTTTCCCTTCAGGGATCTGTAACTCAACATCCTGCATATAGGGTGCAGTGTCTTGTTCAGGATTATAGCGATATAAACTTACTAACATCTTCCAAATCTCCCCTTAGTAAGAGCGTACTTTTGGTG
>NZ_LWGE01000761.1:0-449 GCF_001635315.1 Oleiphilus sp. HI0123 | reverse complement strand
TATGAAAAACTGTTTGAGTTTTCTCATTTGCTTCTTAGTTTTTCTTAGCATGCCCTTGAAAGCCGAGTGGCATGAGTTTTCTGCAGAGGTGATGACGACCAACTTAAGCTTGGAGTTTTGGTTAGACGATAAGATTAAAGCAGAGAAGGCTAAGCGCGCAGTGCTGAATCGCTTTAATGATATCGAGGCAAAGATGTCGCGGTATATTTCTGAATCTGAGCTCTCCAAGGTAAATAGACTTGCCTCTGAGCAAACGCTAGTGATATCGACTGAGCTGTTTAGCTTACTCGAAAAGTCTTTGTCTGTGTCGGCTTTATCTCAAGGTGCCTTTGATATCAGCTTTGCCTCGGTTGGTTTTTTATATGATTACCGACAACACGCGCAGCCTTCTGATTCTCAAATCAGTGCGAAGTTGCCAGTACTGGATTATCGCCATATTGTTTTAAATA
>NZ_LWGE01000760.1:0-593 GCF_001635315.1 Oleiphilus sp. HI0123 | reverse complement strand
AGTACACCCAAGCAATGCTTTATTTTGCACAGGGCAAATATGTCGATGCTATCGAATGCTTGGATGATGCATGGCATACCTATCAGCACAAACGAGACTCCATCGTTTTCACTCCACCAAGTATCATCGCACTAAAGGCTCGCTGCCTTTTATCAATGGGGATGATAGAGAAAGCTCAATTTGTGATAAATGAACTAAACGAAGAAAGCATTAATGCTGTCCCCTTAAACTATGAGGATATTAACCTAACAAAAGCACGGATTTTTGCGGCGCAAAGTAATTATAAACTTGCATTGGAAGTAATTAACCGTCTTGCTGAACAGACTCGTTCTAAGCACCATGTATACAACCTGATTCAAGTATTGAACCTTTCTGCCTCAATCTACCATAGCCTCCACAACTCAAAAGAAGCCGAAGAAGCAATTAAAGAATCATTACATCTCGCATCACAGGACGGCTTCATCTCTGTTTACACCAATGAGGCTGTTGAGCTTCTTCCGGTTCTAGCACTGGGTGCTGATCCCAGCATACCTGACAGCTATTTGCAGAAATTGAGCGCAACATTAGGATTAAGCAATGAGACCAAGCCTGTT
>NZ_LWGE01000759.1:0-358 GCF_001635315.1 Oleiphilus sp. HI0123 | reverse complement strand
TCTATCGACTGATAATCAGCAGTGCAGCAAGCGCCGTTGCAGCTATTTTAATTCTTGCCCTTATTATGAAAGCAGAAAGACCTGGGACAATGCTGACATTGTCGTGGTTAATCATGANCTTTTGTTATCAGATCTGGCTTTGGGTGGTGGCGTTATATTGCCAGCACCCGAGCAGTCTATTTTGGTACTGGATGAAGGGCACCATTTGGCAGATAAGGCACTCAATCATTTTACGGTTCAAGGCGGTCTTAAAAGTACCGATAACTGGCTCAAGGTGCTTAGCAAAGCAATGGTGGAGCTTTCACCTTATTTATCGCAGGGTAATTTTCTTCACAAAAATATTGAGGATATTTCCTTG
>NZ_LWGE01000758.1:0-2651 GCF_001635315.1 Oleiphilus sp. HI0123 | reverse complement strand
TAAGCTTATCGGCTTTCGAGGCAGCGGTGAGCCATTGCTCATAAGTTTGTGCCTCGCTCATAGTTTGCTGCAATTTGCTTATATCTGACATTTTTGTGTTTACGCTTGTAAGCTAAAAAAATATATTTGCCTATCGCATAATCAATGTCAAACGCTTATTCCTGAGCATTGATGTAAATCAATAGGCTTTTAACGCTGATAATTTAGGGGTAGGATGCTTGTGAATAATTATCATTAATAGGGAGAGACTCGTGTCTGATATCTATCAGTTCAGTGCTAATAATATTAAAGGAGAGGAAGTTCCTCTTAAAGCGTATCAGGGGAAGTTGCTGATAATCGTCAATACGGCAAGTAAATGCGGATTTACGCCTCAGCTCAAGGGGCTTGAGGAGCTGTATTTGGAGTATAGCGAGAAAGGGCTAGAGATCTTAGGCTTTCCATGCAATCAGTTTCTAAAGCAAGACCCAGGAACAGATAGTGAGATTAGCGAGTTTTGTTCTTTGAACTATGGGGTTACGTTTCCAATGTTCTCCAAAATAGAAGTAAACGGCGATAATACTCATCCCTTGTATAAATACTTAAAATCAGAAGCGAAGGGCTTGATGGGCTCTGAAAAGATAAAATGGAATTTTACCAAGTTTTTGGTCGATCAACAGGGCAAGGTTGTTAAACGCTATGCGCCCAATACCGAGCCGAAAGACATGGTGAAAGATATCGATGCAGCGTTGGCGCCTTAGCCTAGTAGTTTCTTTATCGCAGGAAGCAGGCGGTCTTTGGTAATGGGTTTGATGATCCAGCCATTCGCGCCTGCTGCTCTGCCTGCAGCTTTTTTCTCTGCTTTATTCTCGGTGCTAACAATGAGTACAGGAACACCCTTGTAAGCGGGGAGTGCTCTAATAGCTGCAGTGAGTTGTATGCCATCGAGTTTTGGCATATATAAGTCGCTCAGTACCAGGTCAAATCGTTCTGCTTTGGCTGCATTTAATGCGGCTTCGCCATCGACCGCTAGCGTCAGTTCGTGTGGCTCGTCTTGAAGGATGACTTTAAACATGTTGCGCATTACTAATTGATCATCGGCGATCAGGATTTTGGCCATATGTTTCTTGTACCTATTCTTTAATGAATGAGAGTCTCTTACTTCACTTTAGTATAGCCAAATGTGCTGGAATATCTTGTCTCTTAGGTCTTACTCGTTAGATTTCTGATGCGTATCACTTAAGGGGCAATTTGTCGGGTGATGGTTTCTATATGTGCGAGCAAGGCGCTATAAAAATCTCGCTTAAAAACATCTAAAGGCGGAGACTCAATAACCTCGGCAATTGCACCGACAGGGTGAGTCATATGCCAAACGCCGATCAATGCTTGCTGAACTTGCATGAGTAGGGTGAGCGCTTGCGCTTGAGGCAAGTCTTGCTCTGCTTGTTGTGTTAGTAACTGGGAATACTGGTGCATTAAGTGGAGTAAGGTTTTTTTGAATTGTAATGCTTCTTCAACGGTAAGGTTCCGTTCTAAAATTGTGTGTAAAATTGCATTCAACTTACAATAGATAGGGTTAGCAATTAAGGTGTCAGCCATTAGCCTTGCTAGGGGGAGCTTGTTTGGCATTTTTTGGGCCGAGTGAATTAATTCTTCAAGGGTTTCTACAAACAACGCGAGGAACAAAGTCTCTTTATTTCTAAAGTAGCGATATAAAGCGGCCTTAGTAATACCTACATCTGCAGCAATCACATTCAGGTTAAGGTCTTCGTAGGCAAGATCAGAAAATCGTTTTCGTGTAGCATCGAGAATTTGCTGTTTTCTGAGAGCTTTTTGTTCCGGATTATTCGCGCGTTGTTTGATTAAACACATTTTAGGCTTGTAACCATCCTGCAAGTTTTCGTGTGACTGAACGTGGGGATAGTTTACCAGACCAAACACCAAAAATATTCTTCCAGCCAGTGATAACAATGGCGCGGTCTTTTTTCTTGAGCGATTTCCTGACAACAGCTTCTGCTGTCATGGCACCTGCTTTGAATAGTTTTGTGTTAGTCATATTAGCTTCTGATGCAAACTCAGATGCGGTTGCACCTGGGCAAAGTGTGCTGACGGCAATACCTTGGCCCTTAAGCTCTTCATATAGTGCTTCAGAGAAGGACAGCACAAAAGCCTTGGTCGCGTAGTATATAGCCATGTTAGGTCCCGCTTGAAAGGCAGCGGTTGAGGCAACGTTAATGATAAAGCTATTACTCTGTTGTGATAGCTTGGGGATGAGTCGGTGCGTTAGATCTACCAGGCTGGTGACGTTGAGCTGAATCATTTGTAACTGACGATCCAGTGACAGTTCAGTGAATGCACCGCGGTCTCCAAAGCCTGCATTGTTGATTAGGCCGTTTAGCGCCCAACCTTCGTTGATTATTTTGCTAGCTAGCGTTTCGGCACCGTTTGAGTCAGACAAATCAGCAGCGATGATTTGTGTCGAGATTTTATATTGGCTTTCCAGCTTACTGGCTAGCGCTTGAAGGCGCTCTTCTCTGCGGGCGGTCAGAATCAGGTTGTGACCTTGAGCGGCTAATTGTTCTGCGAATACTTCGCCAATTCCGGCGCTTGCACCGGTTATCAAGATGTAGTTCATTGTGTGTTCCTTTATTATTTGAAGTTAAGTTACTCTGGGT
>NZ_LWGE01000757.1:0-2858 GCF_001635315.1 Oleiphilus sp. HI0123 | reverse complement strand
TTTTCGTCTTCTGAGCTACCTGACTGTTGATCCTGTGATTTTTCTCGGTTTTGTTGTTTGCCACCATCTTGGCTTTCAGAATTATCGGGCTTACCCTGNTCCTGGTTCTCCTGGTTCTCCTGGTTCTCCTGGTTCTCCTGGTTCTCCTGGTTCTCCTGGTTCTCCTGGTTCTCCTGGTTCTCCTGGTCACTGTTTTGTTTCTGCTCGTTTTCCTGTTGAAGTTTCTCTATTAGTTCTTTGTTTGATTTTGCGTCTTGATGATCCGGGTTTTGCTTCAATACTTGCTCGTAAGCATCGAGTGCTTCCTGGAATTTTTGGTTCCTTGCCAGACTGTTCCCCAAGTTGTACAAAGCATCCTGTGAGGGGAGTGTTTCGTATAACTTCGCAGCTTGCTCGTAATTTCCAGCGCGATAATGAGCGGCTGCCTTATGTTCTATGGATTCAAATTTCTCGGCAGCCTCAGTGTAGGACTGTTGCTTCATTAGCTCTTGAGCTTGCTGGTCTTGGGTCTTAAACAAGTCTCTTGCTTCAAGGGCGTGTGAGGTTTCTGGTAAAGAAATAAGCGATATCGAAATAAACAGCGCTAGAAGTGTGTTTTGTCGATACGCAAAAAGCGCAAAAGGTATTATTAAGAATAACAGCAAATAACCGGCATCTTCCCAGGCATCAAAGGTACGAAAACTTTCTTGCTTGTCAGTATTGTTCGCTTTTGCTTTTCTCAGTCGTTCACCCGTGATATCAAGCGCCTCTAGGTCGTGATCATCTAGGGACATTTTAACCATCTTGCCGCGATTTACCCCTGCAAGACTGTCCAATAGTTTGAAAGGAGTCTGTGGGATGACGATCTCGCCCTGGCTTTTAAAATATCCTTTTCCGGGTATATCTATCGGCCCGCCTTCTTTGGTACCTACTGCAAGAACATCTAGATGGATATTCTTGCTACTCAAGGCATCTGAAATACGTTCATTTTGCTCTTGCGTGCTACTGTCTGCAATCAGGATAACGCGACCTGATCGTGAGTTGTTTTGTTTGAATAGCTCAATTGCTTGGTTCACGGCATTATCTGGTCTGCTTCCGATAACCGGCATAATAAAAGGGTCAAGTGCTTCAAGGCTGGCTTTGATTGTATTTATGTCATCTGTTAAGGGTGTAACGATATGACTATCCCCAGAAAATACGATAAGTGAGGTGTTTCCTTCTGTGCGCAGTGCTAGCAGGTCGTGAAGTTTCTGCTTTGCTCTAACGAGTCTGCTGGGTTTTACATCGGTGGCAAGCATTGATACGGATAGGTCAAGAATGACTACCATATCGTCTTGTAGTTGTGCAACGGGCCTAGGTTTTTGTTCCCAGCTCGGGCCAGAAAGCCCAATAATGGCTAGCAATAACAACAAAATTGGCGGCCAGTTTTTTTTGCCTGATTCATTATCACTGGATGCAGGAGTTAAATGCTTCAAAAGCTCAGGGTCGATGCTTCGGCTCCAATCTCCGCTTCGTTGATTAAACTGCCGCAGGATAAGCCAGACAAAAGGCAGTGCTAGCAAGCAAGTTAGCCAAAATGGACGTAAAAAATGAAAATTGGCGAGTAAATCTAGATTCACTATTGCTTGTCTCCTCTTAGGGAAGAGAAGAAAGTGGTAAAGCGTGAGCTAGATGCATAACTCACAACTAAAGCGGCCAGATAAAAACACAGGCTTATTGACAGGAAATATACAAGCAAAGATTTAGTGGGCCGATAGCTTCTGCTGTCTTGTTCGATTGGTTCAAGCTCATTGATGAGCTGGTATATCGCGTTTAATTCTTCAGTGTTTCGGGCCCTAAAATACTTGCCGTCAGTGACTTCGGCAATTGCATTTAGCATGTCTTCGTCCAGATCAGCTGAGGGGTTGACCTTTTGAGTGCCAAAAAAGCTTCGTCGGTAAAGCTCGTCGGCACCAATACCAATCGTATAAATAATGATGTCTTCTTGAGCTGCTAACTGTGCAGCTTTTTCGGGGGGGATCTCGCCAGCGGTATTCGCGCCGTCGCTAAGTAATATGAGAACGCGGCTATCTTTCGGTCTTTCCCTTAGGCGTTTAACACCAAGACCGATAGCATCGCCGATAGCCGTTGCTTTACCTGCCATACCTAAGTAAGCCTCTTGCAGTAGTGTGTTGACCGTTTTTGTGTCGAATGAAAGCGGCGATTGGATATAGGGCTCAGAGCCAAACAGTATTAAGCCGATGCGGTCACCTTTTCTTTGCGTAACGAAGGAAGAGACAACATTTTTGACAACGTCCAAGCGAGATACAAACTCATCATCTAATTTAAGGTCTGTTTCTTTCATGCTTGGTGATATATCGATTGCCAGCATCAAGTCTCTTCCACTTAGCGGGAGGTTTACTTTTTCTCCGTAGTAAGTAGGCCTGGAGGCTGCAACTATTAGAAAACACCACGCAAAAGCCAGTAGGTATTTACTTAGTTTGCTATGGGTTTTTCCTTCTGGTGCACGTGACAGTTTCAGTGCTTTTACTGTTTCATAGAGTGGAAGCTGCGGCGCTCTATAGTTTGTGGTGCTTTGATTTGCTCGCCGAGGGATGAGCAAAGGAATTGGCAAAAGTAATAGCGCAAGAGGCCAAACTAGCCCAAAGTTAAGTGCTTCTAAGAGATTATCAAGCATGACGTAGGCCTCGAATCCATTTTTCGATTAGCATCAATTGCTCGGTATTTATACGAGGGCAATTCCGTTGGTAAATCTCGTGACAGAGGATGTCTAGTAAGTCGCTCGGCAGTATTACTTTGTTTTGCGTTGTGTTGAGAGTATCGCCCCATTTGTCAGCGGTGTCGCTAAGGTGTGCAGTAGAGCTTGAGTTCCCGGCAAG
>NZ_LWGE01000756.1:0-316 GCF_001635315.1 Oleiphilus sp. HI0123 | reverse complement strand
GCGCCAGGCGGCCATAAACCATATCTTTCTTATGGGGCCCCAGCACTATGCCAGTATACTTATAGGCCAACTCGCTGATTTCCTGGAAATCAGCATCGGACATCGCAAACTCTCGTGATCGATCAGAATCCACTTAAGAACCTTAACTCGCTAGTAATTGTCGTCCGGCAACCTGATCTGGATCAGCGATCAATTGCTCGCTAAGCTCCAAAATAATCACCATTTTTTCTTCGGTACTTCCCAAACCTTTAACATATTGCGCCTGACTCGTTTGGGAAAGCTCGGGAGAAGGCTGAATTTGAGAATGAGAAAAGTT
>NZ_LWGE01000755.1:0-335 GCF_001635315.1 Oleiphilus sp. HI0123 | reverse complement strand
CCTATACAGACATCATAACAAAACACTTATCTGTTTAATTTCAACACCTTAATTAAATATCACACCTTACCTCTCGTATCGAAGCGCACTTTATTTTATAGACATTTCCAAATATCATCGCTGCACTTTTTAGGACAAAAGCGAACCTTTTTCGTTTTAGTCATAATATTAAATTGCCAAAACTTCGCTACACTTGAGCGCTAAAATACACCTATACTTAGTAGCTTTATTTAACGAACTCCTATCACGACAGGCAAGCAAACTAACGGACCGTGCGATGACAACAAGCAAAGACGCCACACCCAAGATCAGCCTAGATAACCCTTTTGGTTCTG
>NZ_LWGE01000754.1:0-331 GCF_001635315.1 Oleiphilus sp. HI0123 | reverse complement strand
AAGAACGAAATCGTTCCAGTTGAAGGTCATGATGAGAACGGTTTTAAAGTTCTTATTGAGGACGATGAAACAATCCGTCCAGAAACGACTGCAGAGTCTCTAGGCAAGTTGAAGCCAGCTTTCAACCCTAAAGGCGGTACAGTAACTGCGGGTACGTCTTCACAGCTTACAGATGGCGCAGCAGCAATGTTGTTGATGTCAGCTGAGAAAGCAGAAGAGCTTGGCCTTAAGCCACGTGCTCGTATCGTTTCAATGGCTGTTGCAGGTTGTGATCCAGCTATCATGGGTTACGGCCCAGTTCCAGCAACTAAGAAAGCACTTAAGCGTGCTG
>NZ_LWGE01000753.1:0-459 GCF_001635315.1 Oleiphilus sp. HI0123 | reverse complement strand
GGCTGCTCGCGCTGCAGAGAGCTCCCAATTAGATGGGAATACAGGGCTTCGAATAGGAACATTATCAGTATGCCCCTCTACCAGCATAGCGTTATCGTGCTGGTTCATAATACCTGCAATTTTTTCAATAATTGGCAAAGCATCATCAACAGGCTCCACACCGCCGCTTTGAAAAACAACCGTATCATCCAACGAGATCTCGATCCAATCGTCTTTCTTCTGAACGCTTACCTTTTCCTCGAATATCAAGTCTTCAAAGTTATCTTCAAACTCCCCTGCTATCATTTCGAGTTGGAGGTCTTCTTTGCTAGGTTCCTTCTTTTTCTTTCGTTGATCAGGGGGTGGTGATGACTCACCGATCATTGGTTGGATAAAAATTTCACGTGAATCCGGAGAGGTAGAGCGAGGACTTATATCTCCAACCTGAATTGGCTTTATGGTTTTCGCGGGAGCGTTAAA
>NZ_LWGE01000752.1:0-633 GCF_001635315.1 Oleiphilus sp. HI0123 | reverse complement strand
CCCCTCTCTAAGCCCCTGAACTTGCTCATCACTATAGCCCAAAGACTTTAATACATCTGAGGTATCTGCCCCCAAAGGTCTCCCTGCTTGCTTTATGCCTTCAGACTTAAATGGCAATGCGCTATTTATTTGTTGAATCTCGTTGCCTGTCTCATCTACAGCGGTGGTAATCATGCCCCGCGCTATGAAGTGAGGGTGCGCTGCAGCCTGGTTGATACTCAATACAGGTTCTACACAAGCATCTAAGTTGCCAAAGACGTCATTCCAGTGAGCTTGGTCTTTTTCGATCACTTTTGCTGCAATTGCTGCCTTGATTTCTGTTTGGGTTTCGGCTCGTTGGTCGGCAATCTTATTCTGGTAAGCTGTCAAACCTAGGGTAGATAGCAAAACCATCGCGAAGTTTGGTTCCAGGCTACCGACCGAAATATACTTGCCATCTGCCGTCTGGTAGTAGTCGTAGAATAAACCACCGTTGAGCATCTCTTCGCCACACGCTGGGTCCTTGCCACTGACTAGCGCGTTGGCGCCGAACATCGTGTTCAGCGCCAAGGCCGCATCACTCATACTGATATCCAGGTGCTGGCCTTTTCCAGTAGAAGCACGTTCAATCACTGCGGCAAGAATCGCCATTAC
>NZ_LWGE01000751.1:0-385 GCF_001635315.1 Oleiphilus sp. HI0123 | reverse complement strand
ATACCATTAAGGAATACGTACTCTCTGGTGACGTGATGCAAACGGTGATTTCACAGCGCATGTCGATTCCGTTTACTGCTGAGCCTTTGAATCTGTATCGCTCCTTACGCTGTTTGAATCCTTCTCCCTATATGTACTTTTTGAACTTGGGCGAGTTTCATATTGTCGGCTCATCACCTGAAATACTTGCGCGCGTAGAAGAGGGTGAAGTTACTGTTCGGCCGATTGCTGGTACTCGCAAGCGCGGCATGAATGAAGAAGAAGACTTAGCCTTAGAGAAAGACCTACTCGCAGATCCTAAAGAATGCGCCGAGCATTTGATGCTAATCGATTTAGGACGAAATGATGCTGGCCGCGTTAGTGAAATTGGCAGTGTAGAGCTCAC
>NZ_LWGE01000750.1:0-514 GCF_001635315.1 Oleiphilus sp. HI0123 | reverse complement strand
TGCACCTTTTCAGGATATCAATAAGACAGAAATACTGAGCAAAGGGCTGGCAATGGGACTTAACTACGGTAAAACCTGGACATGCTATAACGGCAGAGAAAAGGCCTGTGGCAAATGCGGTGCTTGCCAAGAGCGACTCGAAGCGTTTTCAGAAAATAGCGCTGCCGATCCCCTTCCCTACGAATAATAACTAACAAGGAAAGCTTATGGCTCGTTATGCCATCGGTGACGTTCAGGGCTGCTATCAAGCACTCACCCGTCTACTCGACCAGATATCTTTTGACCAGAACCGTGACGAACTATGGTTCGCAGGAGACCTTGTAAATCGAGGCCCCGACTCGCTTGACTGTCTGCGCCTGATCAAAAGCCTGGGTAACCAAGGCGGACATCCTGCCAAGGTTATTCTTGGTAATCATGACCTTCACTTATTGGCTACCTACTATTTAAAGCGCCAGCCTAAAAGAAAAGACACCTTTGCTGAAATTTTTGCAGCAGATGACTGCCATGAATTGAT
>NZ_LWGE01000749.1:0-649 GCF_001635315.1 Oleiphilus sp. HI0123 | reverse complement strand
ATAGCAGTAACCTGAACCTCTCGTTTGTTCATAAGGTCTTGAAGACTTATAGAATTTAGAAAACTATGTATTTGCTGGCTAAGATCCATCCATAAATGATGAGTGAGGCACTGCTCGCCGTCCTGACAACCGCCTTTCTCAGCTTTTTCCTCCACACCCTCACGGCTTTTGGCGCCGCAACGAGTTGTATCAATTGACTCATCAACAGCATCAATAACGGCGGCAACTGAAATATCAGCAGCCTCAACATTTAGCTGATAACCGCCTCCCGGACCACGTATACTTCTAACCAGCTTACGTTGTCTAAGTTTCGAAAACAGCTGTTCCAAATAAGAAAGAGAGATACCCTGCCTAAGCGAGATATCTGCTAAGGCAACCGGGTTATGACAAGCATGCAGCGCAAGATCAAGCATTGCAGTGACTGCATATCTACCTTTTGTGGTTAGGCGCATTGCTTAATTCATGTCTCTTGAAGTGTTTATAGTCAGCATCGGAGCGATGCATTGCTGAAAAATTATCTATTACCTGAGTAATTTAATCAAGTATTCTCAAGCCTCTCCCCAATAATTGAGACATTAGCCCTTCACCAAATCGAACTATTACTTAATATCTTTAAAACAGCACATGTCATCTTCATCAATAGAAGGTA
>NZ_LWGE01000748.1:0-278 GCF_001635315.1 Oleiphilus sp. HI0123 | reverse complement strand
AGGAAGTTGATCAGGCCCGGAGTCTTGTATGTGTGAATACGTTGTGGAGGCATAATCTTGCTGAAGGTCAAAGCCGCTTTCCTGGAAAAACAGGTGAGCTTCAATTAGAAAGTTGCCACTCGGTTCATCTAACTGATATGAAACACTATTTGTTCTAGTCTGAGTTTGCCCTACAAGCCCTGGAAAGTCTTCAGTGGCTTGGCTGTGCATGGTACCGTTCTGGTCGACAAGGTTTACTTCTAGCCCGTAGGCACCCTCTCTGGTTGTCAGTACTTCGG
>NZ_LWGE01000747.1:0-4401 GCF_001635315.1 Oleiphilus sp. HI0123 | reverse complement strand
CGGCGCCGGTGTGTTGGGCAACAACAGGCACATTGTTGCGCTCACCCCAAACCTGTAGCTGTTCAACTGCTGCAGCTCTGAAGGTATCGCCTGCTGCTAACATGACAGAATGTCCCTGGCTCTGGAAACGCTTGGCCATTTTGCCAATAGTGGTTGTTTTACCCACGCCGTTGACACCCACAACAAGAATGACAAAAGGAGAGTCACCAGTCTTTATTTCTAAAGGTGAATGGCTAGCTTTAAGCAGACCGCTTAGTTCGTCCTTGAGTACAGCGTGCAGGCTATCGGCGTCCTTCAGTTCTTTTCGGTCGGCACTTTCGGTAATTTTATTGATAATTTCAGAAGTCGCTTCAATACCAACGTCAGCAGTTAGAAGTAGTGTTTCTATATCTTCAAGCAGCTCGTCGTCGATCTGCTTTTTGCCCATGATGAGTTCGCTTAAACCACCCGATAGGCGGCCTCGTGTGCGGCTCAAGCCAGACTTAATTCTGCCAAAAAAGCTTTTTGGCTCTGGCTCTGGCTCTGGCTCTGGCTCTGGCTCTGGCTCTGGCTCTGGCTCTGGCTCTGGCTCAGGTGCTGGTTCCGGTTCTGGTTTTGGCGCTGGTGTTGGTTCAGGCTCAGGTGCTGCTTCCGGTTCGGCTGAAGTCAGCGCAGACTCATTCAGCGGGCGAACCGTTTTAGTTTCGGGGTGTGCTTGGCGCTCAACCTTCTTTGGTTTGGTTTGGTTATGTCTGGCGCGAATCAGATCGATTGCTATTAGGAGTGCAATGACGCCAAGGGTGACCAAAGAGTATAAAATTTCTGTTTGCATAATATGAACAACTTAAGGTATTTGATTCATGCCGTTATAATTTCTCTTTGAAAAAGATCGCAACGGCGAGGCTAAAATTCACTTACAATGCACGGATCCGTCTAAACAAGCGAGCTTTTTCGAGTGCTTTGGATAATATGCATGACATAACAGGAAATTCTAATGCCAGCCAGGATTAAAAAAAACCATCGAGGACAAAAATCTCGGCCATATGGTAAAAATAATCGTATAGATAGCTCGCAAACGGGCTCTTTTCGCATTATTGGCGGTGAATGGCGTAGTCGTCGATTAAACTTTCCGGCGCTTGAAGGTCTTCGCCCAACGACAGACCGAGTGAAAGAGACGGTGTTTAATTGGTTAATGCCTTATCTACCCGGCGCCCGAGTATTGGATTTATTTGCTGGCAGTGGTTCTTTAGGCCTCGAGGCGCTTTCACGCGGCGCTGGTGAGCTATGCTCTATTGAGAAAAGTAGTCAGGCAGCCTCGAGCCTTAAGGAAAACTACGCGCTATTAGGGGGGGCTGCTGAGCGAGCTGTGGTGGAGTGCCTCGACGCATTGACTTGGCTTCAAGCGAGTCCAAAACAACAAGGTGCCTTTGATATACTCTTTCTCGATCCACCCTTTCGCAAAGGCTTACTTACAGAGACTTTAGCACTTATCGAGGAGTCAGAGATACTCGCTAAAGGGGCGGTGATTTATCTGGAGCAGGAAAAAGAAGGCGTTTTACCTGCAATTCCGAAAGATTGGCAACTGATGAAAGAAAAGGTCGCCGGGCAAGTCAGTTATCAATTGTATCAACGACAAGCTAGCGACCAGATCTGATCTAGGCTTTTGCAGCACTTAGAGAGTAATGTCTTAAACTTTTGGCAAATTCTTCGAGGCTTTCGATGCCGCTTTTTTCAGCTTGTTTACACCATTCAGAAAGCTCGTTTAACTTTTCTTGAAAGCGGCTACCGGGGTGTTTTTTCCAAATATCTTGAAGAGCCTGGCTCATCTCATAAATGGTCTTGATCATCACGTCGTGGTCAAGCATTTCATTGATTCGGCTTTTCTCAGTACTTTTAACCAAATTTTCTTCTCTAACGAGAAGCTTCTTGGCCTTTTTAAACATAATTTTTTCTTGTTCCTGCATCTTGGCTTTTTGTGCTTGGATAACCGGAATCATGACATTCTTATGGTATTGGGATAAAACATAAAAGCGATTGTGGATAATTGCCATCACCGTATCCTTATCAAGCTCCAGCTTGTGACTGTCTTTTATTGGCTTAGGTGGGATATTGCGTGCTTTTGCTAAACCAAGGGCGCTTAATATTCTGATATAAAACCAGCCGATGTCGAATTCCCAGGGTTTAACAGATAGCTTGGCGGAGTTGGGATAAGTGTGGTGATTATTGTGAAGTTCTTCGCCACCAATAAAAAAGCCCCAGGGGCTGATGTTACGGGAGGCATCTTTACACTCAAAGTTCCGGTAGCCGATTGCATGGCCGACACCATTGATAACACCCGCAGCAAATACCGGGATCCACATCATTTGAATCGCCCAAATGGTAATACCTGCCAGGCCGAAGAAGAAAATATCGATAGCGCCCATCAGTACTACACCTTTCATCTTATGAGGGGTATAGATCTTGTTTTCTAACCAATCATCAGGTGTTCGCTGACCGTAGCGCTTTAAGGTTTCGGCATTGGCAGCCTCTTCTTTATAGAGCTCAGCACCCGTTAGTAGAACTGTTTTTAGGCCTTTCGCAACAGGGCTATGTGGGTCTTCATCTGTCTCACATTTTGCGTGGTGTTTCCGGTGAATAGCGGTCCACTCTTTGGTATTTTGAGCACTACTCAGCCATATCCAGAAACGGAAGAAGTGTTTAAGTGCAGGATGCAGGTCGAGAGCGTTGTGAGCTGAGTGTCTGTGTAGATAAAGTGTGACGCTGGCGATGGTGATTTGAGTCAGAATTATCGTTGCAATGACTTTCTGCCCAACACTTAAATCGAGAATACCGTTTATCCACCAGTCAAACATTTACTTCACCTCACTCCTATAAATTCTAGCTGACACGCGTTAGTTTTATATGCTATCACAAACAATGATATTTTAGAGTATGACAGCTCGTTTATTGCACAATAACTTCGTGCTTTTTTAACACGAGATGCTGAAACTGATCTATCTTTGCGCACCATCCTTCTTTTAGCCAGGTTGTCGAAACCTTTTCCAATATGATTGCAGGCCCTATTATGGTTTCACCTTCTTTGATCGCTTCTCGCTGAAGAATTGTCACTTCTTTTTCTATCGAAGGAAGTTGAATGACTTGTGTGGTGGCATCATTTTGCACTTCAGTACATATAACATCATTACTTTGCTGAGTTTCAATTGTCAGACTAAGGCAAACATTCACGAGCTCAACCGCGGTATTAGTGAGTTGGTGCCCATAGTGTTGTTGATGGCTGTGATGAAATAAGTCTGCAATATTGCGGGTTTGATCTGCAGAAAAGGGGATATTCAGAGTGAAGCTCTGGCCTTGGTAACGAAGATCCAAAGAGCGTTCTGATCGGATAGTTTGCCTGCCTACTTGTTCTAATTTTAGTTCTTTCGTTCCTTGTGACTCGAGACCTTCAAACAGCTGTTCCAGTTGGTGATGGGAAATATCATCTAACTGAATAATATGTGTCTTGGTAAATTGCCGTTGTTTTTGAGCTTTGAGCATGCCGTAGGCCGAGAGGACACCACTATTCTGGGGAATTATGGCACTTTTCATATTGAGTTTTTCAGCTAAGGAACAGACATGCAGACCCCCAGCGCCGCCAAAGCAACATAAGGTAAAGTCATTAGGGTTGTGCCCTTTCTGAATAGAAATGGCATGAAGGGCTTTTACCATTTGTTGTTCCGCAAGTTCTATGATTCCTTCTGCCAATTGAAGCCTGCTCATTTGTAGTTTGCTGGCTAGCGTGTCTAGCGCGCTCTCTGCTGAGGCTATATCAAGAGACATACCGCCACCTAAGAAAGCATCTGCACGTATGCGCCCTAGAACTAGATTGGCATCGGTCACAGTTACTTGAGTTCCGCCTTTGTTGTAACAAACTGGGCCAGGTGCGGAACCCGCAGATTGAGGGCCGACGTGTAGCATATTTCCTTCGTCTATCCAGGCAATAGAGCCGCCGCCAGCACCGATGGTTTCCATTTTTAACATTGGTATCGCGACCGGCCAATCATTAATGCTACCTTCATCGCTTAGTTCAAAGTTGCCATCCATTAAGGCGACGTCGGTTGATGTGCCGCCCATATCAAAACTCATGATCTTGGGTAAGTGACACTGTTCACCGATATGACGAACGGCGGCTAATCCGCCAGCCGGGCCGGATAAAAGCAGATTTACAGATCGTAAAGCGGCTTGTTCAGCAGCAATGGTTCCCCCTGAAGATTGCATGATTGAGACAGGGCAGCCGTTTAGTTGCTCGATCAAGTGATCAATATAGTTTTTTACTTTTGGGCCAAGGGATGCATTTAACCAGGTTGCTATACCACGTTCGTACTCTTTATATTTTGGTAAAACAAAAGATGAGCGCGAGACGAAATAGTCACCTTCCAGGGCTTT
>NZ_LWGE01000746.1:0-251 GCF_001635315.1 Oleiphilus sp. HI0123 | reverse complement strand
GATTCAGATAACATCGTGCCGGTAGCTTCCATGAGCAAAAAAGCCCGCGCAGGGAAGTCGCCGACCCAGTGGATGCCCGAGAACAAAGCTTATTGGTGTGACTATATCGTGCGCCGAGAGATTATTCAGCGCAAGTATAAGCTTTATCTGCCAAGAGAAGAGCGCGAATTTCAGCAGGAAATTAAAAAACTCTATTGCAAGTACTAGCTGAAATGATAGCGGCTCAGTGACTATCTAAAGGCCGGTTATAA
>NZ_LWGE01000745.1:0-877 GCF_001635315.1 Oleiphilus sp. HI0123 | reverse complement strand
TGCTCTCTTAACTCTTCACCAACCTGTGCGCCAACAAATTCAGCTCTGGTCAGCTCTAGCTGCACACCATTCGCAGACAAGGTGCTCGCGACTTGCGCACCAACCTTATCGTTAAACGACTCAGACAAGCGAACCAACACAGATGTTGCTGCACCAAAGTTTTGTACAACTAATTTCTCATAACCCGCTGCAAGCAACTGCTCACGCACTTCTTCAAGGTTCGGCGCTTCTTGGTATTCAACCTCTACCAGCGTCCCCCCTGTAAAATCCAAACCCAAAGCCAGACCTTTCACACCAAGCGAAGTAATTGAGGCAAGCAATAAGATGATCGAGAATGCCGCGGCAATCTTACGTTTGCCCATAAAATCTATTGTATTGTTCATCCTGAGCACCTTACCCTATCGAAATTTTCTTCAGCTGACGGCCGCCATAGGCCAAGTTAACAATCGCTCGCGTCAGTACGACAGAAGTGAAGAGCGAAGTCATAATACCGAGTGACAATGTCACCGCAAAACCTTTAACCGGGCCAGTTCCTACCGCAAACAAGATAACCGCAGCAATCAACGTGGTTATATTTGCATCGAAAATCGCTACAAATGCTCGACTATAGCCGGCATGAATAGCTTGCTGAGGAGAAAGACCGTTTGCCAGCTCCTCGCGGATACGAGCAAAGATCAACACGTTTGCATCAACCGCCATACCGACAGTCAGTACAATACCAGCGATGCCTGGCAGGGTAAGTGTGGCAGAGATCATCGACATTAATGCACACAATAGAATGACGTTTATTGCTAGAGCAATATTCGCGACAACACCAAATGCCCGGTAGTAAACAAGCATAAACAATAAGACCAAAGCGAAACCGATTTGAACGGAC
>NZ_LWGE01000744.1:0-349 GCF_001635315.1 Oleiphilus sp. HI0123 | reverse complement strand
AGATAAGCGGAACATCACAAGCATCGCCAACACCATTGCTATCACGATCAGCCTGATCGTTATTCGGAATCAAAGGGCAGTTATCGCTTTCATCTGGAATACCGTCCCTGTCGTAATCAGCTAGGGCCGGGGTATCGCAAACATCACCAACTCCATCATTATCACTATCAAGCTGGTTAGTGTTTGGAATTAACGGACAATTATCAACATCATTCAGTATGCCGTCGTTATCATAATCATCGTCAGATACTAAGGGGGCGTCACAAGCATCGCCAATACCGTTATTGTCGCTATCAGCTTGATCAGCATTTGGAACCAATGGACAGTTATCGTTGTCGTCAAGTACGCC
>NZ_LWGE01000743.1:0-314 GCF_001635315.1 Oleiphilus sp. HI0123 | reverse complement strand
CAACCCAAACGATTGCATCAACCACGCCTTGCTGTAGGGCTGAATAGATCTCTGGAAACGGAATACGAACAACAGAGTAGCCTAAGTCTTCTGCCGCACCCGGCGCATTCATAAATGACACCACCTTTTTGCCTTTTAAGTCTTCAGGTCTACGAATAGGTGTTTTGCTCATTAAGCTTAGAGGTCTCACTGGCATAACATGTGCTGGATAAACACCTCGTCGAGTGAACTCCTCAGCCAAGCCATCAGCCATTAGCTCGTTCACAATTCGTGCAGTTAAGTAAGGGTTGGAAGGGGCTATATCTGTGCTGGAT
>NZ_LWGE01000742.1:0-510 GCF_001635315.1 Oleiphilus sp. HI0123 | reverse complement strand
TTAAGATACTGTTTAAACGAATCAGTGTGCATTGTTATGAGGCCTTCATCACCTCGATAGATAAATAACGCACTGATATTGTGCTTTGAGGCAAACTCATACCCCCTCTGCTCACCCATCACCATTAGCGCCGTCGCAAGCCCGTCAGCTAACATGCAATCTTCAGCAATCACACTAACAGATGCAAGCAGATGCTCAACTGGCCTGCCGCTGAGTGGGTCAATCGTGTGAGAATATCGTTTACCATTTTCTTCAAAATAATTTCGGTAATCGCCCGACGTAGCGAGCGCAGCATTACCAAGATGAACCCTAGTATAAACGTTTCTACCCTGTTTATCAGGTGATTCAATACCTAATACCCACAAGGAGTCACGAACACTTCTACCATGAGTCACTACCTCACCACCAATTTCTACCAGAAAGTTTGCGATGCCTTGGTCACGCAACGCGATAGCAACTTTATCTGCTGCAAAACCTTTAGCAATAGCAGAGAGGTCTAATTCTACGTCC
>NZ_LWGE01000741.1:0-401 GCF_001635315.1 Oleiphilus sp. HI0123 | reverse complement strand
TCAACATTCAATACACCACTCGCCCCTTCTCTCAAAGCAATTAAGTGACCAATGGCATCATCAAAAATTGTTGACGCCGTCGCGACTCGATCACCCGATGCACCTGCCGTAGGTCGAAGCTCATATGCGGCCATTGTTGTTATTCCGTCATTACCCTTATGTTCCTCAATATCGTACATTTCAGTCATACCGACAGGTGCGGAAAACGCTGCGTCTCCGGCTTCAAGCGTATAAAATGCCACCAGCATTCCCCCCGAGCCTGAAGTATTGACCGACGGTGCTGTCACACTGGACCAACTCATACCTACGCTAGAATCTTCATCATCTATTGGTGTGGAGGTATCGACACCTCGAAAGACAGACATACCACCTATATACCGCCGATTCCGATTGCCATCAAA
>NZ_LWGE01000740.1:0-5299 GCF_001635315.1 Oleiphilus sp. HI0123 | reverse complement strand
AGCCAGACGATGACTATGTTTTATCCGAACGACTTGAGGCAATGGTGTTATGGGTAAGGGGTTTTTTGGAAGGTATCGCTATTTCTGCAAGTGAACGACTTAATTCTGCATCGAAGGATCTGGAAGAAATTCTTAAAGACCTGGTTGAAATTTGCCAGCTGGACCCTCGCGTTGAGCCTACTGAAGAGGGTGAAAGAGAGTTCTTTGAAGTGGTGGAGTATGTAAGGGTGGGGGTGCTTAACTTATATGCTGAGTTTAATCAGCCCGAAGTAGAAGATTCGACTGAAGAAAAAGCTGCTATTTCCGATATTGACCCAGATACACCGACATTACATTAATAACAATTGCTGACCAAGATTCTGCTACTCAGGACAATAAGAGATGAATAAAAAAGAATTCTCACGCCGACGAGCTTATCTGGCTGAACACATGGGTGAAAACTCAATTGCGATACTGCCCTCGTCAACGGTTAAAAGCCGGAACCGGGATGTTGATTACCCCTTTCGTCAGGATAGCGACTTCTTCTATCTGACCGGGTTTTCTGAGCCGGAAGCAGTGTTGGTGATTATTCCGGGCCGAGAGCACGGTGAGAGCATCTTGTTTTGCCGAGAGCGAGACCCGACAAAAGAAATGTGGGATGGATTTATTGCCGGGCCAGACCGTGCAATTGATATGTTTGGTGTCGATGATGCGTTTCCCATTTCTGATATAGATGAAATCCTCCCAGGCATGATTGAGGGAACGGATAAAGTTTATTACTCGATGGGCCTTGATGCTGTCTTTGACAGTCGCGTCATGGAATGGATCAACGTTATTCGCAGTAAAGTTAGAAATGGTGCTCACCCACCTGGTGAGTTTGTTGCCTTGGAGCACGCACTACATGAGCTGCGTTTGATAAAAAGTACCACCGAAATCAAGACGATGAAACAGGCTGCTGAAATATCTGCCCAAGCACATATTGAGGCAATGAAGGTTTGCCGCCCAGGTTTACATGAATATCACCTTGAGTCAGCGATGAGCAAGGTGTTTATGGATAATGGTGCTCGCTCTCAAGCATACCCAGCTATTGTTGGTTCAGGCGACAATGCCTGTATATTGCACTACATCGATAATAACGGCCCCTTGAATGACGGCGACCTTGTCTTGATTGATGCTGGTTGTGAATTGGATTGTTATGCCTCAGATATCACTCGGACCTTTCCGGTAAACGGAAAATTTTCTGACGAGCAAAGGGCAATTTATCAAATCGTCTTGGATGCTCAATTAGCCGCAATAAAAGCAGTGAAGCCCGGGAGTCACTGGAATCATCCTCATGAAGCCGCGGTCAAGGTAATTTGCCAGGGTTTGCTCGATCTGGGCTTGCTCAGTGGCGAGCTGGATGAAATTATCGAAGAGGAGCGTTATAAGCCTTTTTATATGCATCGAACAGGCCATTGGTTGGGCTTGGATGTTCATGATGTTGGTGAGTATAAAATCGACGGTGAATGGAGAGAGCTTGAGCCCGGTATGGTGATTACGGTTGAACCGGGTATTTATATCGCTCCCGGCAATAAAGAAGTGGCGAAAAAGTGGCGCGGCATTGGCATTCGTATAGAAGATGATGTTGCTGTTACCAAGAAGTCTCATCAGGTGCTATCTAAAGATGTCCCGAAAACGATTCATGATATTGAAGCCATTATGGCGCAGGCCTCGTCTTAGGGAGTACACATGGCTCAAGAATTTTCCCAGTTAGAAGAAAAAAGTGTTTGTGATGTATTGATTGTCGGGGCTGGAATGGTCGGGGCAAGCACTGCTTTGGGGCTATCTAAGCTAGGCCTTGATGTCGTCATGATTGATGCCTTTGCCTTCTCTAAAGATATACCTGAGTACACTCCTAGCTACGATGCGAGGTCGACAGCCTTGTCTTGGGGCACGCGAGAAATCTTAGAGCAGCTTGATGTCTGGACAGATATTGAGCCTTCGGTATGTGCCATCGAACAGGTTCATGTATCAGAAAAAGGCTGCTTTGGAACCACCCGGATGCATGCAGCAGAGTATGGACAGGAAGCCTTAGGTTATGTGGTGCCGAATCAGTGCTTGGGCCAGAGTTTGTTAAGCAAGGTGTATGAGAGATCACTACCTTTTTATAGTGGTGTGAAGGTTTCTCATATATCTCAAGGCAAAGACTTCCATCAAGTGCACTTAAGCTCGATTGAGCAGCCTGAACAGCAGAAAGTGCTAAACACTCGCTTGATGGTGATTGCAGATGGTACGGAGTCGAGCACTGCGAAGCTATTAGGCATTGCTTATCAAGTGGAAAAATATTCTCAGCATGCCTTGGTGGCTAACGTCAGTACTGCATTGCCAAATGAAGGTGTTGCGTTTGAGCGCTTCACTAAGAAAGGCCCATTGGCAATGTTGCCCTTGAGGGAGTCTGATTGTGCACTGGTCTGGACACATGACGAAAAAGAGATACAGGCACATTTGGATATGAGCGATGCTGAATTTTGTAAAGCTTTGGAAGAGAGTTTCAGTGAGCGGCTAGGTCCGATTGAACGCTGTGGTGAACGGGTAAGTTATCCGTTGAAATTAGTCAGAGCTGAAGAGCAATGTCGGGCCGGTGTGTTGCTCTTAGGTAATGCCGCGCATAGTTTACATCCTGTCGCAGGGCAAGGGTTTAATTTGGCCATTCGTGGTGTGGCGGCCTTCTTGGCTTATATTGATGAGTCAGTAAAGCAGGGTTTGGATTATCGTTCCCTGGCGCCATTGAATAAGTTTTGTCAGTCGAGAATGGATGATCAGAATAAAACGATTGCTTTAAGTGATCAGCTGGTCAAAGTATTTGCGAACCCTTCCCATATATTAAACCTAGCGCGAGATATTGGCCTGGTTGGTCTCGACAACATCGCTCCCTTGAAAACGATATTTGCAGAGCGAGCAATGGGTCTGGCAGACCGAAAAGCACATTTTAATACTTAGGTTTAGAGAGAATTAATCTTATGAGTGATG
Source organism: Oleiphilus sp. HI0123 (assembly GCF_001635315.1). NCBI lineage: Bacteria > Pseudomonadati > Pseudomonadota > Gammaproteobacteria > Oceanospirillales > Oleiphilaceae > Oleiphilus > Oleiphilus sp. HI0123. The sequence continues at coordinate 2,311 of NZ_LWGE01000740.1, read as the reverse complement.
CTTGTACTCAAGAATTTGATATTGCGATTGTTGGTGCGGGGATGGTGGGCGCTTCTCTCGCCGCCGCGCTACGTGATACCGGCTTTTCAATTGCTTTAATTGACGCGCAGTCGGCAGAATCTCTGCAGCACTCTCCGTCTAAGCCTAAGGATGTAAATGGCTTTGAGCCAAGAGTCAGTGCACTAACCTTTGCCTCACGCGATTTACTTAAGAGTGTTGGGGCCTGGCAGCATATTCACGAAGAGCGAATCCTTCCTTATCGAAACATGCATGTTTGGGATCAGCTAGGTACAGCCCAAATAGATTTCAGTGCGGCTGAGTTATATGAAGATGCTTTGGGTTATATCGTAGAGAATCAGAATATTGTCTCGGCTTTGCATCAGGTCTTAAAGCAACAAGAGAATGTTGAACGTTTCTTTGGTGGGCGTATTAGCAGCCTGAAGCAAAATGAGGTAGATGGAGCTCCTTATTCTTTGCTGCTGGATGATGGTCGTCAGATACATGCGAAGTTATTAGTTGCAGCTGATGGCGCGAATTCCAGAATCAGGACCTGGTTGTCGATGGCGACCCGTGAATGGGATTATCAACACCACGCAATCGTTGCCACCATCAAAACCGAGAAACCACATAACAAGACGGCTTGGCAGAGCTTCTCTGAAACAGGGCCCTTGGCACTCTTGCCTTTGCAGGACCCATCGATGAGCGACGCCTATTGCTCCATTGTTTGGTCGCAAACACCTGAGCAAGCAAAGTCTTTAATGGCTTTGGATAAGGAAGCGTTTTGCCAGGCTTTAGCAAAAGCCAGTGAATCAATGCTTGGTGCTATTGAAGATGTGTCAGAGCGTTATAGTATTCCTCTGCGCCAACGACATGCAAAAGAGTATGTCGCTGAGGGGCTTGCTTTGATCGGTGACGCAGCGCATACCATCCACCCTTTGGCTGGTCAGGGTGTGAACTTGGGCTTTAAAGATGTTTTTGCATTGAGTCAGGTGCTGATACTGGCTGACCAACAAGAGCTGGACCCGGGAAATCTCACCTTGCTCAAACGTTATCAACGACAGCGGCAGGCAGATAACCTATTGATGATGGGCGCGATGGAAGGTTTTAAGCGTTTATTTGCTCAACCCGATCCACTTCTTCGGTGGGTGCGTAATACAGGGCTGGACTTTGTAAATAAGCAGGGCTTTATCAAGAAACAGTTGGTTAAGCATGCGATGGGCTTGTCCATCGCTTAGCTTAGTACGCCTAAGTAAGCCGTTGATGGCTACGCAGGGGTCTTAGAAGTGCCAAAACTTGCCATTAGAGGCCATTGCTAAAATGGCCAAATTATCAGGTTTTTGCTTACTGGTGGAACTAAGGCTTCGGGTTTAAACGTTTGCTTTAGGTTGAGAGCTAAAGCGGGCATTCTTCAGGCCACAGAAAGCCGAGAGTTCGTTAGTAAAAGCGTACCATTTTTTGCACTAAATATTAAAATTAGATACAATAGTAATCTGCATTTTCATCAGATGATGAATGGAATTAATCAATATGGATATAATAAATGAATATCAAACTTATCAGTTCAGCCATCGCCCTCTCTCTTGCTTCAACAGTAGCATTTTCAGAGTCATTTAAAGCAGAAGTTGGTATTGGTTATGCTGATTTAGACAATGACTCAAGCCTTAAAGCTATGATGGGTACCTTATATTTTGACTCTGTAAATACGGAGAACCACCCATTAGCAGAATCCGCTTTCTTAGAAGAGGCAAGCAATGTTCAGTTAGTTCATGGAATAGGGGAGCTGGGACCAATTGATGCAAACGTTACGTCTTTAGTAGTTGATTATTATATTCCTGATACTCAGTTTTTCGTTGGTGCAGTGATTCTTCGATCTTCAGCTGAGCTTGGTTCAACTAAAATAACGGATACAGACTGGGGGCTTACAGCGGGTTTCTCTCCGATTGAAAATTTGTTGCTAACAACTTCATATTTGCATGAGCCTGGCTATGACCTTAACTTAGATGCAAAGTATGTTAATAAGTTAACTGATGATACTGCAGTTAACATTGAGGCTTCATTTGAAAAAGGTGACGATGATAATACTTATGACCTTTCTGCTGATTATTACCTAAATAAAAAGTTTAGCATTGGGGCAAACATTATTAAGGCTGGTGAAACTGGTTATGGTATACAGAGCAGAATCTTCCTAACCAACGAACTCTCCATTAACGCCAAATACTTAACTATTGATAGTAATAATAGTATATTTCTTGATGCTGGATTACGCTTTTAAGTTAATTTACCAGACGTCATTGTAGACAAACACTTCAAA
>NZ_LWGE01000739.1:0-617 GCF_001635315.1 Oleiphilus sp. HI0123 | reverse complement strand
TGATTCTGGACTACCAGGAACAAGGCAAAAGCCACTCCAATGAAGAAGGCCTTAATCTATTTGAGGATAAACGCGCCCGACAAAATAGAGAATGGTTGAACGCCTTGGTAAAAGATATGTTGGAACAGGAGCTTAAAAGTCACCCTCCAGTTCAATCAGCACTACCTAAGCTCCGCTCAGCTGTGCAGGAAAATAGTGTAACCCCCTACTCTGCAGCACATCAGATCATTCAGCTATTTCTCAACAAACAAGACCCGTCTTGACTATTTACCGCCCCTTAGCGAGGACCCTATTGCTATCAGCCTGAGCTAATCACGACAGGTAAGGGTTCGAATATATCTGCCAACGCTAAACTAAAAAAGCCCGATTAAGTAACCGGGCTTGATAACAAACTAAGCTAAATATTAAGCTGTTGTTTTCTTGATAATCGCAAGCAAATCGTCCTTTAGCTTAAGGCGCTCTTTCTTACACTTTTCAAGATACTCGTCAGAGGTGTTTTCTGCACCGGTCTCGATTCTGTGTACTTCATGATCCTTATCATGATACTCATCAAATAAACGAGCAAAGTGGTTATCACTCATCTTGAGGTTATGAATAGTCTCTTTGTGCTCTGGCAA
>NZ_LWGE01000738.1:0-269 GCF_001635315.1 Oleiphilus sp. HI0123 | reverse complement strand
ATTGAAAAGCGTCCGTCGGCAGAGTAGTAGTGAGGGGCACTTGCCTGGGAAGATAGAGCTTAAGCTGCTCGAATAGGACTTCTCAGGCGATTAAATGAATATCGCGCAGCGGTAAGAGCCGCTTCATTGCGCGCAGGCGTTCGAAGAGGCGCTTTGTACAGTAAGTAGGAAATCTGATGACCGATGAAAAAAACGGTAAGGGCGGAGATAACGGTAAATTACTTTACTGCTCCTTTTGTGGCAAAAGTCAGCATGAAGTGAGAAAACTG
>NZ_LWGE01000737.1:0-399 GCF_001635315.1 Oleiphilus sp. HI0123 | reverse complement strand
CAGGGTGACCGGATAGTGATACAGCTGCCAAATCTAAGCCAGTACCCAATTGCTGCTTACGCCGCGTTGCGTGCTGGTTTAGTCGTGGTAAACACAAACCCTCTTTACACGCCTAGAGAAATGCAGCATCAATTCTCAGATTCAGGTGCCAAGGCGATAATTATTCTAGAAGACCTGTTGCCCAACTTAGAAAAAATCAAGGGTGATACGGCGCTGGAGCTAGTGATTTCAACAGGTGCTGCGGATTTACTAAGCGACTCCCCGACGCCTGCTCCAGAGGGTTGCCACTCTTTTAGCCAAATCCTCAATGATTTTGATCAGGCTAAATTGCAAGCCCGTAAAGATATTGGCCCAGATGATTTATGTATGCTCCAGTACACTGGAGGCACAACTGGCGTT
>NZ_LWGE01000736.1:0-365 GCF_001635315.1 Oleiphilus sp. HI0123 | reverse complement strand
GCATCATCCTTGGAAAACGGATTAGTAATAGTCGAGCTAGAACCTTGAAGTACCGCCTCGGGGTGCCTTATTTCCATAATGCACTTTATGCGTTGTTCATCCTTCGTGTTAACATCCACTAAGATCAAGTGCTGACCTTCAATAATTTGTTCGTGAAACTTCTGGATCTTGTAGTGTTCAGTATTGAGCCCACCAACACCGCCAAACCACGCACCAAAGAACATGCTAAAGATCGCGATCACTAGCCATGCATTGAAGCTAAACTCCTCGATATAAGTAAAGGGGACTAAAAAAACAGCCCAATCATCCCACCGGACAATAAGCCTCGCTCTACAAAGCGCACGAAGTCGGTACGCTGAAGTGCA
>NZ_LWGE01000735.1:0-747 GCF_001635315.1 Oleiphilus sp. HI0123 | reverse complement strand
CCGAGGCAATCAGAGTGATACTGACAGCCAGGATCGCGACGGATAGACAAAGAATAACGCATCGATTCTCGATCGATTTTTCGGATAAAGGGCGGAAGAAATTATCCCGAAAGCGATTAAAACCTGGATCGATTTTTACCCGATATGAACCCGCTGCATTGGCTTTAAAGGAGCGCTTAAAGGAATGATTTAAATGACCTGGTAAGACGAGAAAGCACTCAATTACAGAGGCGATAATGACACAGATAATTACTAGTGGAATGTCGAACAGAATGTTGCCGATAATGCCGCTAATGAGCATCAATGGAAGGAAGGCAGAAACGGTTGTCAACGAAGAAGATAAGACTGGCACGAACATCCTGCGAGCACCGACTTCAGCAGCACGTAGAGGGTTTTCACCTTTGCTATAGTGAGTGAGGGCATCTTCGCCTACAACAATTGCATCATCGACAATGATGCCCAGCGCCATGATTAGCGCGAACATGCTGACCATGTTGATACTGCCGCCAACGAGGTAGAGTATTGCAAGTGTGCCCATAAATGATATTGGGATACCGACAGCAACCCAAAAGGCCACACGACCATTGAGGAATATGAATAGGATGCTGACCACTAGAATCAAGCCGCCTAGGCCGTTTTTGATTAGCAGGTTAATACGGTCCTCAATTAGTACGTAGGCTTCATTATAAGCGTGTAACTGAACAGTTTGAGGGAGTAGGGGCTTTGTGTCAGCCAACCAGTTATTAA
>NZ_LWGE01000734.1:0-269 GCF_001635315.1 Oleiphilus sp. HI0123 | reverse complement strand
AAACTCTGGCTACACAAGCCAAATTGCCTGGATCGACCAGAGTGAATACCGCGTCCATAAAATTGAATTTTATGACCGTAAAAAAGCGCTACTAAAGACCCTCAACTCTAGTGATTACAATCAATATCTTGACCAATACTGGCGCCCGAATGTGATGAAGATGCAGAATCACCAGACAGGTAAAAGCACTGACTTAATCTGGAGCAATTTTCAGTTTTCTACCGGGCTAAGTGATAGTGACTTCACCAAGAACAGCTTGAAGCGCGCTC
>NZ_LWGE01000733.1:0-659 GCF_001635315.1 Oleiphilus sp. HI0123 | reverse complement strand
TCCCTACCAGCACTAAAGCGTGTTAAGCGAATCGCGTCTAAAAACAAGTCTGGCCCATTCATGGGAAGTGAGTTTGCCTTCGAAGACTTAAGCTCACAAGAAGTTGAAAAGTATAGCTATGAGTACTTAAAAGACGAAGCGTGTGGCACAGAAACCTGCTTTGTTGTTAAACGCTTCCCAACAGATAAAAACTCTGGCTACACAAGCCAAATTGCCTGGATCGACCAGAGTGAATACCGCGTCCATAAAATTGAATTTTATGACCGTAAAAAAGCGCTACTAAAGACCCTCAACTCTAGTGATTACAATCAATATCTTGACCAATACTGGCGCCCGAATGTGATGAAGATGCAGAATCACCAGACAGGTAAAAGCACTGACTTAATCTGGAGCAATTTTCAGTTTTCTACCGGGCTAAGTGATAGTGACTTCACCAAGAACAGCTTGAAGCGCGCTCGCTAGTCTAATTTCCGCTCTATTGACCTAAACAGCACTGCAAAAAATGTACATCCAGTCACAGATAATGTGATTGTTTGTACATTTTTTCTTTTTTAGCTGCATAAACATCGCCCTGTCATACTCTCGCGTCTATACTGGCATCTTCATATTTTTAATAAAATAATACAGAACTAACCAGTAACACAGGCAGCACCCGAACT
>NZ_LWGE01000732.1:0-494 GCF_001635315.1 Oleiphilus sp. HI0123 | reverse complement strand
CTGTACATATTATTGCTACGGATAAGTCTCAGCCTGTGGAGGTGCAGTCTGTATGAGTGCCATGACACAGAACAATACACAGATCATTGCCACGAGTGGACGTTCCTTATCAGACTTTCATGGTGGTATTCACCCGGCGGAAATGAAGTCGCTATCGAGCGAGACAGCGATTACTGAGGCGGGCATTCCGCCACTACTTGTTTTACCTTTACAGCAACATATTGGTCAAGCCTCCAAGGTCTTGGTTGAAGTGGGTCAACAAGTAAAAAAAGGCCAGTTATTGGCTGAAGCAGACGGTTATATCAGTGTCGGCTTGCATGCACCCAGCTCAGGTGTGGTAGAAAGTATTGCTGAGCAAGTTGTGGCGCACCCTTCTGGTAATTCAGATTTATGTATTACCTTGAAGACAGACGGCCAGGACCAGTGGTGTGAATTGGATGCGAGTGAGGATTACTTGTCTCTGGATGCTGACACAATAAGAGCGAAAGTTCGTG
>NZ_LWGE01000731.1:0-7791 GCF_001635315.1 Oleiphilus sp. HI0123 | reverse complement strand
GTGGAGCATACTGCTCGCCATTGCTTTTGTCGGTGTGTTAAGTCGTATACCCCAGGAATTTATCATCTCGATTCTGGGAAAAGGAGGCACCGTCAAAGGTCTGTGGCGCGCGACATTGGCAGGCGTACTACTCGATTTATGTAGTCACGGAATACTAATGGTCGGCATGGAGCTAAGGCGCAAAGGTGCCAGTCTCGGCCAAGTCATGGCATTTCTTATTGCCAGCCCTTGGAACTCACTATCACTGACGATAATCATGGTGGCACTCATAGGGCTGCCATGGACCCTCTTGTTTATTGCCCTGTCGATGGTATTGGCAATTACCACCGGCTGGTTGTTTGATCGACTAGAACAGAAAGGCTCTCTTCCGCAAAATAGCGTTGCGAATGACTTGCCTGAAGACTTTCAATTTTGGCGTGAAGCTAAATCCAAATTTGCATCGGTAGAATGGACACAAGCGCTAGCCCTTGATATCGGCAAGCGCGGCTTAAACGGTTCTAGAATGGTGATCCGCTGGTTGTTATTTGGTGTTCTATTAGCGTCAGCGATTAGAGGCTTCGTTTCGTTGGAGGACTTCCAAAATTACTTCGGGCCAACGCTGCTTGGTCTAGGAGCAACCTTGATCGCAGCAACAATCATTGAAGTATGCTCCGAAGGCTCGACCCCTATAGCGGCCGACTTGATGAATCGAGCCAATGCCCCCGGTAATAGCTTTGCATTTTTAATGACAGGCGTAGCGACCGATTACACTGAAGTGATGGTAATAAAAGACACAATGAAGTCTTGGAAGACAGCACTATATTTACCTTTGCTAACCGTACCACAGGTGATCGTGGTTGCAATGATATTGAATAGTGTTTAACAATCGAACGTAGGCAGAGGGTTCCATCCCTTATATGAATCTACACCGTGCTAACCCGCCTGCGAGCCATGGAAGGCTCTGCCTACAGGATATTCTCAAGCACGACTGAAATACTTGATTGTACCTCTTCCAAACTTTGTGTTGCGTCAACTATTTTAAATCGCTTTGGCTCAGCTTCTGCACGCGCTAAATAGTTATCTCTAACATTATTAAAAAACTCTGCCTGTTCTTCCTCAAAGCGATCTAGGGCACCACGATTTTTTGCACGCGCCATGCCTACTTCAATCGGAGCATCTAATAAAAGAGTCAGGTCTGGGCGTACGTCTCCCTGAACAAAGTTTTCAAGTAAGGCTACTTTTTCAGAAGGTACACCACGCCCGCCAGATTGATAAGCATAAGTTGCATCGGTGAAACGATCAGAAATCACCCAAACACCTTTTTCCAACGCAGGTAAAATCTTTTGGTGAAGGTGCTGAGCGCGTGCGGCAAACATAAGAAGTAACTCGGTTTCTGACGCTACTGTTTCTTCCCGGTTCTTAATGAGCACTTCACGAATCTCTTCGGCCAAATGCGTTCCGCCAGGCTCTCGGGTAATGATGGATTCAATTCCCTTTGACGCTAACGCTTCTTGAATAAAAGCGATGTTGGTAGACTTGCCAACGCCTTCGCCACCTTCAATCGTGATAAATAAACCTTTGTCCACACTGTACCTTCTTATTTGGAATTGAGCTTGCTCTGAAATCAAGCCTTACTGGCTTGAACGGTAGTCTTTGCGACGTCTTAACTGGTACTTACGAACGGCATTGTTATGCTCGTCGATAGTTGCTGAAAATTGATGAGTGCCATCACCTTTTGCGACGAAATATAGGCTAGAGCCTTCTTTAGGGTGCAGCGCTGCATGAATGGCACTACGCCCTACTAAAGCGATAGGAGAAGGAGGTAAGCCCTTTATTCGGTAGGTGTTGTAGGCCGTCAGCTCTTTCAGGTGCTTACGGGTGATATTGCCTTGATAGCGATCACCTAAGCCATAGATGACGGTCGGGTCCGTTTGTAGACGCATTCCCTTAATCAGCCGCCTATTAAATACACCTGCGATTTCAGTTCGCTCATGTGCTGCTCCCGTTTCTTTTTCCACAATCGAAGCCAAGGTAAGCGCTTCATACGAGCCCTTCAATACGGTACTTTTATCTCTAGCCTGCCATTCTTCTTGCAAAATGTTCTGCAAACGCTGATGAGCACGCTTTAGGATTGATAGATCCGTATCGCCTTTATGGTACGCATAAGTATCAGGATAGAACTGCCCTTCCAGGTGCTTTATATCGTTCTTAGAGTTCAATGCCTGGATAAGTTCATCATCGCTCTTCCCTTCCAAGGTTTTACTTAGCTTCTCTTGAAGCGCCAGGGTCTTTAAGGCATCTCTGTAGCTCGTTCCTTCGATAAACTGAACCTGGTAACGAATCTGGTTATTGGATGTCAGCCACTCAAAAATAGCAGGAAGCGTCATAGGCCCTTGTAGACTGAACTCACCTGCTTTAATTTTACTAGCAAGCTTATTTTGCTTTGCGTAGACCTTTGCGACCCAGGGGTTAATGTCAGCCCCTTTTTCAATCAAGTTCCTCAACACTGAGTTGAAGCTACTGCCTTTGGGTATTTCTATTTCGAGAACGTCTCGTGGAAAGGCTATTGCTCGCTCTAATTCAGATTGATAATAACGATATATACCGGCACTGAGCATCAGCACAAAAATAATAAGCAGCAGAATAAAACGAGCGATAAAAGAGCGATTTGCAGGCACGATAGTTAATGTCGAAAAAGGTTATTTAATATGAAAAGCTAGTCTTCAAATGAGACTGAATGATTCCACAATTTTTATGTATTGCATAGCGCTTACCAGCAAATTCTTTCACTGGCCAAAGACCAAAGACACTATTGATAACAGCTAAACCGTCTGCAGACTTTGAGTCCTCGATACTAATTTCCGCTTCACGAAGCGCTAGCCCTGTTAAAGCAGCGTTATCGAGTAGATATTGACGTAAAGTACCCGCCACACCGGCACCCGATATATTCGGAGTAATAATATCTTTGCCTGTGAAAATGAGTAGATTGCTTTTAGTGCCTTCTACCACATTATTCTTGTAGTCCAACATCAAGCCTTCTTCATACCCTGACTTAGCCAAATCCTTTGAAGCAAGCACCTGATCTAGACGATTGAGGTGTTTTATCCCTGCCAGAACTGGCTGATGCGAGAGCTTATGGTCACATAAATGGAGAGTAATTCCCTGGGCGGAGTTTGTCTCGGGAAATTCGGGAGACTCAAAGACTTGTGTGATAAAGTTTAGTTCCGGCTCATCGGGTGGCGCATAACCTCGACCACCTTGTCCACGCGTAAGAATCACTTTGATTATCGCTCGCTTAAGGTGAGCGGCTTTAGTCAGGTCTTTCAAAGCCAAGCCAACATAACGCTCAAACTTACCAGCAAGCATTTCAGTTTCACCTAAATCAAGCGCCTTAGTGCCACGTTTAAATCGTTCCAGATGATAACTTAGAAGAGGAATTTTTCCATCGACCACTCTAAGCGTTTCAAATAAACCATCTCCGTAGGCAAGGCCCCGATCAGCGATATCGATTGCCGAGGTCTCAAGCTCATTGACTAAGGTTAAGTGAGCTCGCGTTTTCATTTCTAATCTTCCAAGGCCTGAAAGATTAAAGTGCCATTAGTACCGCCAAAACCAAAGGAGTTCGATAGAGCAGCTTTTATCGGAGCTTTCCTGGCAGTATGTGCCACGAAATCCAAATCACACCCTTCTTCAGGCTCATCGAGGTTAATCGTTGGTGGCGCTACTTGATCAGTGATAGCTTTTACAGAAAAGATTGCCTCAATCGCGCCAGCAGCCCCTAACAAGTGACCAGTCATTGACTTGGTTGAACTAACAAGCAAAGAGCTAGAATGTTCTTTAAACAGGTCTTTGATCGCTTTGCATTCTGCCACATCACCAAGCGGAGTTGAGGTGCCGTGAGCATTAATATAATCAATCGATTCTGGTTCTATTCCTGCATCGTTGATAGCATTTTCCATAGCGGTTCTTGCGCCTGAACCATCTTCAATAGGCGAAGTAATATGGAAGGCATCATCACTCATACCAAAGCCGGTTAGCTCAGCATAGATTGTTGCACCACGCGCTTTTGCGTGCTCCAACTCTTCCAAAACCAGTGCACCTGCGCCATCAGATAGTACAAACCCGTCTCGACCTTTATCCCAAGGGCGGCTGACTTCTTCAGCAGGTCGGTCATTGGAAGACAATGCCTTAGCATTGCTAAAACCTGCAACAGCAATTGGTGTTGTCGCCATTTCAGCACCACCGGCTATCATCACATCGGCATCACCATAGGCAATCGTTCTTGCTGCGTAACCAATGTTATGAGTGCCCGTAGTACAAGCTGTGACTACCGCTATATTTGGGCCTTTAAAGCCATATTTAATCGCGATATTCCCGGCAATCATATTGATAATAGAGCTGGGTACAAAAAAGGGAGAAACTTTACGAGGCCCTGATTTCACGTAGGTATCACGTACAGTCTCAATGGTTTCAATTCCTCCGATTCCAGAACCAAAGGCAACACCAATCCGCTTTTTCTGATCTGAATCCAAGTCTTCTAAAGATGCATCTTTTACTGCCTGCATACCTGCAATCAGGCCGTACTGCATGAAGATATCCATGCGACGCGCTTCTTTACGGTCAATATAATCATTCACTTCCAGGTCCGAAATCTGCCCGCCAATTTTGACGTTAAAGTTCTCAGTATCAAAGCGAGAAATATTTGATATGCCGCTCTTCCCTTCAAGCGCTGCATTCCACGACTCAGACACGCTATTACCAAGCGGAGAAAGCATCCCCATCCCTGTGACTACCACTCGTCTTTTTGACATACCTTGCCTCTAACTTTTAAATATCGACCTAAACAAACAAAAAAAAACCGCCCAGAGATTTCACAAAGGACGGTTCTTTTTATGAACTTCTATTACTGGTTAGCAATAATGAAGTCGATAGCTTCCTGGACTGTAGAAAGCTTTTCAGCTTCTTCATCAGGAATTTCAGTTTCAAATTCCTCTTCCAAAGCCATTACCAATTCAACAGTATCAAGAGAATCTGCACCTAAGTCTTCAACAAAAGAAGAAGTATTTTGGACTTCTGAATCTTTAACACCTAGTTGTTCACATACGATTTTCTTAACACGCTCTTCTACAGTACTCATAATTTCCTCTCATTAATATAGATCAAGCTGACAAGCATTCTATCTCTGAAATATTTCAGTTTAAAAACAGCTTCGTACTTAATTACCTAGCTATTGTCTGCTTCATTTATTCATGGCGATGTAGTCTAGATCAAAGCAATGATAGAGACAAGCAGCAAAACATCACTCTTTGATCTCAATCAGGCCACCAAAAAATAGTATTTCGGCCAAATACATGGGAACCACCATACCCTACCCTCATTCACGCAGTATTTTGAGAGGGAATCCATCCAAGTCTTAACCTTATGGCTCCCGGCTCAAACACTACCGGGATGACGAAAAGACTGATTCGGGGTACTACCGGAATAACAACAGGACAAATTCGAGATGCTACCGGAATAACAACAGGACAAATTCGGGATATTCCCGTTTTAGCCCATAAACATCCCACCGTTTACATGGATCGTTTCACCAGTAATATAACTTGCTTGCTGAGATGCCAAAAACCCTACTACCGAAGCCACTTCTTCGGGCTGCCCCAAGCGCTGCATCGGTATTGTCGCCAACATACTCGCTTTTACGGTATCGGAAAGCTCTTCTGTCATGCTCGTCTCAATGAAACCCGGAGCCACTGAGTTAACTGTAATGCCTCGCCCACTAATCTCTTTTGCCAAAGAGCGGCTAAAGCCCTCTATGCCTGCCTTGGCAGCACAATAGTTTGCCTGGCCTGCATTGCCCATTTGCGCAACAACAGAGCTAACGTTAATAATTCGTCCCCAGCGCGCCTTAGTCATGCCTCGGAGCGCTGCCTTTGAGACTCTGTAAATCGAGCTCAAGTTGGTGTTCAAGACATTATCCCAATCTTCTTCTTTCATACGCATCAACAAACCATCACGGGTAATGCCGGCGTTATTTACAACGATCAAAGGCGGACCATAAGCTTGAGTGACCTGTTTGATGCCTTCTGTGACCGACTCTGGGTCTGACACATCCATCTTAATGCCGTCACCGTCCAAGCCCCACTTTGAGAAATAATGCGAAATTGACGAGGCACCATCTTCTGTTGTGGCAGTACCAATAACCGTTAAGGACTCATCCATGGCCAACTCTTTAGCAATCGCCTGACCTATTCCACGGCTTGCGCCCGTGACTAACGCCACCTTCTTTTCCATTGCCATTTTCCTGTTCTTTATTTTGGTATTTTAACTTGGTGCGCACCGCGCACCCTATACAGCATGTTTAATCTGATAAACCGGAAACTACTTTTTCAAGACTACTCACGTCTGACATAGCCATCGTGTTAACCGTTTTATCAATTCGTTTATTTAAGCCCGCTAGCACCTTACCAGGACCACATTCAACGAAAGTGTCGGCACCTAGCTCAATCAGCTTAGTGACCGATTGTGACCAAAGTACGGGGCTATGCAAATGAGCCAATAAATTTGTCTTTAGCTCTTCCAGGTTTGTGGCTACCTGAGCATTCACATTTTGCACAATAGGAATACCGGGTTCTTTAAATGTCAGTTTCGACATTGCATTTGCCAACTCTTCACCTGCAGGCTGTAACAAGTCACAATGGCAAGGAACACTTACAGGAAGCTTCGCAGTACGACGAGCGCCTTTTTCTTTTGCGATAGCCATCGCCCGGTCCAGCGCATCGGTCGCACCCGATATGACGATCTGACCAGGAGAGTTAAAGTTTGCCGGCGCAACAACTTGCCCTTGGGCTGCCTCTTTACAAGCCTCTTTAGCTTTATCATCATCAAGCCCCAAAAGAGCAACCATACCGCCCTCACCTAGAGGAACCGCTCCCTGCATAAGCTTACCACGAAGGTTAACGAGCTTAACCGTCTCTTCAAAATCCAGTACGCCGCTAGCGATCAAGGCCGTATATTCACCCAAGCTATGCCCACACACATAGTCTGGACGGATGTCAGAGTTTTCTATCCAGGTACGCCACATCGCAACACTTGCCGTTAATACAATAGGCTGAGTAATTTCCGTCTGGTTGATCTTATCTTCAGGCCCATTTAGCGCAATATCTTGAAGATCCTCTCCAATTGCTTCAGACGCTTCAGTAAAGGTTTTTACTGCTAATTCTGACTGCGCCAAGAGATCTGACATCATTCCAATTGACTGAGAACCTTGACCGGGAAACATAAAGACAGTTGTCACAAAATTCACCTTTTAGATAGTTTGACTTGGATATTCAAATAATTAGCGACGCATAGCCACCAAGACCAGCGCTATAGCAAAACCTTTTCCAGCTCGCTATTAATCAGCTCCGGCAGATTAGCTTCCGCCTCTTTATAGGCAAGATCAATCGCTTGCTCAAAAGACTTCGCATTAGCATGCCCGTGACTTTTAACCAAAACGCCTTGCAGACCAAGGAAGATGGCCCCATTGTGAGTGTCTGGGTCTAGCTGCTTCAATGTCTTTGCCAGCAAAGGCAGCATGAGACGACCCAGCAACTTCCGGTACCATGACTCTTTGAAAAAGTCTTTTATACCGGAAAGCAGAATTTTGGCAGCACCCTCGGCACTTTTTAGCGCCACATTGCCAACAAAGCCATCACAAACGATAACATCTGCATAGGAACGAAAGATATCGCCGCCTTCAGCAAAGCCGATATAGTTGAGCGCTTCACTTTCTTCTATTAACGAAGCGGCTAACCTAACCTGCTCATTACCCTTAAT